>JAATFH010000435.1 GCA_015655315.1 Terriglobales bacterium | reverse complement strand
AGACTGACGTGGGTTCATTTACTCTTTTCTTGTTAGAGGAAAATCGGTGGGAGGGTTGCAATTTTGATGTGCAGATCGATGCCGCTTCCTGATACTCGGCGGCTTCGACGGACATCCTAAGCAGCGTAGATGGGCGTCCGGCACAGGTTTGCTGAACTGTGGATTAGGTTTAGAGTAGCGGGAACCGAGGCAAAACAGCAGGTTCCTGCATGTGCGCACGTTGCGCGCCCCGCTCAGAACGACAATTTTAGGTGTTTTTCAAACAATCGACGATGGTTACCCGGTGCGCAGCAGATTTTTGGACGTCGCACTTCCCGTGGGCCGAAAACTTTTTTGGAGCGTGAATAGGTTATGAGCGATATCGACCAGCTTTCTATCAATGCACTTCGTTTTCTCGCAGTAGATGCCGTGGACAAGGCCAAGAGCGGCCACCCGGGCGCGCCTCTGGGCGATGCTCCGATTGCGTATCTGCTCTTCCACAAGTACATGCGGCATAACCCGGCGAACTCGCACTGGTCGAACCGTGACCGCTTTGTGTTGTCGAACGGGCATGCTTCAGCGCTGCTGTACAGCGTGCTGCATCTTTCCGGCTACAAGGTGACGATCGAGGACCTGCAGCAGTTCCGGCAGTGGGACTCGAAGACGCCGGGGCACCCGGAGCGCGGCGATACCGATGGTGTCGAAGTGACGACCGGTCCGCTCGGGCAGGGCTTTGCCATGTCGGTCGGGCTTGCCATTGCGGAGAGGCATCTGGCCGCGGTTTACAACCAGCCGGGCTTCGATATTGTGGATCACTACACCTACGGCATCTGCGGCGATGGCGACCTGATGGAAGGCATCTCGCATGAGGCGGCTTCGCTGGCAGGAACGCTGGGACTGGGCAAGCTGATCTTCTTCTACGACGACAATTTGATTTCGCTCGACGGGCCTACGGAGTTGTCGTTCACCGAAGATGTGGAGAAGCGGTTCGAGGCCTATCACTGGCATGTGCAGAAAGTGGCGGACGGCAACGATCTCGACGCGATCTCTAAGGCCCTGGAAGCGGCGAAGGCGGTGACGGACAAGCCTTCGATCATCGCCGTGCGGACGGTGATCGGCTACGGCAGCCCGATTGCCGGTACGAACAAGGTCCACGGCGAAGCGCTGAAGCCGGAAGAGGCGATTGAAACCAAGAAGAACCTGGGCTGGCCTTCGGACAAGTTTTTCTATGTTCCGGATGAGGCGCAGAAGAACTGGGACACGATCAAGGAGCGCGGCGCGAAGTACGAGCAGGAATGGAGCACGCTCTTTGCCGAGTACAAGAAGAAGTTTCCTGAGCTGGCGGCTGAGTTCGAGCGCACGCAGGCGGGCAAGCTGAAGGATGGATGGGAGAAATCACTGCCCACCTTCCCGACAGAGAAGCCTGTGGCCACGCGCAATGCGGGCAACGCGGTGATGAATGCCTTCGCGAAGGACGTGCCGGAGCTGATTGGCGGCGCGGCCGATCTGACGGCGTCGACCAAGTCGATTCTGAAGGACGGAGGCAACTTCCACATCGATCCGAAGGGCAGGAATATCTGGTTCGGCGTACGCGAGTTCGGTATGTGTGCGGCGGTGAATGGCATGGCGGCGCACGGCGGCCTGATTCCATATGGCTCGACCTTTTTCACCTTCAGCGATTACTGCAAGTCCGCGCTGCGCATGGCGGCGATCATGCATACGCAGTCGTTGTTCATCTTTACCCATGATTCGATTGCCCTGGGCGAGGACGGACCGACGCATCAGCCGATCGAGCACCTGCTGATGCTGCGCGCGATCCCGTTCCTGACGGATTTCCGTCCGGCGGATGCGAATGAGACGGTAGCGGCGTGGCGGTTGGCACTCGAGCGCAAGAGCCCTTCGTGGATGGCGCTGTCGCGGCAGGATCTACCTGTTTTCGATACTGCGAAGCACGATGTTTACGACGGTGTAAAGCATGGCGCATACATTGTGGAGCAGGGCAGCGATTCACCGGATCTGCTGATTGTGGCGACGGGGGCGGAAGTGTGGACATCGCTCGATGCGGCGGCTGCGCTGAAGAAGGAAGGCCTGGCCGTGCGCGTGGTTTCGATGCCGAGCTGGAAGATTTTTGAAGAGCAGAGCGCGGAATACAAGGCGTCGATCTTCCCGGATCATCTGCCGAAGCTGGCGGTGGAAGCAGCCAGCCCGATCGGCTGGTGGAAGTATGTCGGCCGTCACGGCGACGTGATCGGACTGGAACGCTTCGGGGCATCGGCTCCGGGCAAGATCGCGCTCGAAAAGCTGGGATTCGGCGTGGATAACATCGTGAGTCGCGCGAAGTCGCTGGTGGAAAGCGCGAAGAAGTCCGAAGCGGCACTGGCAGGGAAGTAATTTATGAAGCTGGTGATCGCAGCGGACCACGCGGGTTTTCCGTTAAAGGAAGAGGTTCGCGGGTATCTGTAGCGCCTGGGCCACGAAGTTGTGGACCTGGGCGCTTACAATACAGAACCGTCCGACTATCCGGACTTTGCTGAAGCGGTAGGCAAGGCGCTGGCGGCAGGACGGGCGGAACGCGGCATTCTGATTTGCGGCAGCGGAGTTGGCGTCTGTGTGGCTGCGAACAAGATGCCGGGTATCCGGGCAAGCATGTGCCATGACACGTATTCGGCGCACCAGGGCGTCGAGCACGATGACATGAACGTGCTGGTGCTGGGGGCGAGGATTATTGGCACGTCCCTGGCTTTCGATCTGGTGGCTTCTTATCTGAATGCGCGTTTCCAAAAACAGGAAGAACGCTTTGTACGCAGGCTGAACAAGGTAAAGGCGATTGAAGCCCGCAATATGCCGGAAGCATCGAAGCTGGAGAATTACGCGGCCAGGTAACCGGCACGACAACGCACTACCGGCGCGCGAAGGGTTCAGGAGCGGCAATGACAACCATCTCTACCATTTTGTGGGACGTTGGCGGAGTCCTGCTGACGAATGGCTGGGACCACAAGGAGCGCGCCGCGGTACTCACATATTTCGGCGTGGATCGCGATGCCTTCGAGCAACGGCATGCGGATCCAAACGATGCGTGGGAAAAGGGATTGCTCACGGTCGAGGAGTACCTGGAGAAGACAGTCTTCTACGAGCCCCGCAACTTCACTGCTGCAGAATTTGTCGAGGCGATGAAGGCGGAATCAAAGGTTCTGGAGGACAGTGCGCTGGAGGTTCTTGGCGCGCTGGTGGCATCCGGTGCCGTCACGCTGGGGATGTTGAACAACGAGGCGCGGGAGCTGAACGACTATCGTATCGAGCAGTTTTATCTCCGCGACTATTTCAAGGTCTTCCTGAGCTCTTGTTATATCGGGCTGCGCAAGCCGGACGTGAAGATGTTCAGGATGGCACTGGATGTTCTGCAATGCGATGCGAAGACGGTTGCGTTTGTAGACGACAGGCCGGGCAATGTGCAGGCGGCGAATTCTGTCGGCATGCACGGAATCCACTATCAGGGCGCGGAGTCACTGAAGACGGAGCTGGAGAAGCTGGGCATTACGGTTGGGGTTGAGGCAAATTCCCGAGTCGTGCAGTAACAGGTGGAAGATTCAATTTTTTTGAGGAGAAGTAATGGAACTGGGCATTATCGGACTTGGGAAGATGGGCGGCAACATGGCGGAGCGTTTACGCCAGGCCGGGCACAAGGTTGTGGGCTTTGATTTCAACGCCGATGCGGTGAAGAAATTGTCGGATGCAGGGTCGACGGGGGCTTCCTCGCTGGAAGACCTGGTGAAAAATCTTTCCGCGCCGCGCGCAATCTGGATCATGGTGCCTTCGAGCGATCCGGTGGATGAGACGATTGCCAAGCTGGAGCCGCTGATGGAGAAAGGCGATACCTTTATCGATGGCGGCAACTCTAATTACAAAGACTCGCAGCGGCGGCATGCGCAGTTGACGGCGAAGGGCTTCAACTTTGTCGATGTGGGCACGTCGGGCGGTGTATGGGGATTGAAGGAAGGCTACAGCATGATGATCGGCGGCGATAAGGAGCCGGTCGAGCGGCTGACGCCGATTTTCGAGGCGCTGGCTCCGGCAGCAGACAAGGGTTGGGGACATGTTGGGCCGGCGGGTGCAGGGCATTTTGTAAAGATGGTGCACAATGGCATCGAGTACGGCATGATGCAGGCGTATGCGGAAGGCTTCTCGATCATGAAGGCGAAGGAGCCGCTTCATCTTGACCTGGCGCAGATTTCAGAAATCTGGCGCCATGGCAGCGTGGTGCGGTCATGGCTGCTGGATCTGACGGCGGAAGCGCTTGAGAAAAATCCGACGCTCGAAGGTCTGGAAGCTTACGTTGCGGATTCGGGCGAAGGCCGCTGGACGGTGTTCGAGGCCATCGACCTCAATGT
>JAATFH010000404.1 GCA_015655315.1 Terriglobales bacterium | reverse complement strand
TGGCGCAAGGCCAATCCGATTCCCGGCGATCAGACGCGCTGGGGACGCTTCAACGAGCTGAGCGAGCGCAATCGCTACCTGCTGTATGTGGACCTGAAAAAGGCTGCCGATGCGCCGAAGACCGCACTGCAACACAAGTACGGCGACTTTTTCGCCGCGTGCATGAACACCGACGCCGCCAACCAGCTTGGCGATAAGCCTGTTCTGCCGATGCTGGCGCATATTGACAGTGTGACCGACAAGAAGCAGCTCGGACTGCTGGTGGCGCACATGCAAACGCAAGGTGGAGTGGCTGCGTTCATGCGTTTCGGCGTGGATCAGGATCAGAAGGACTCCACCAAGCAGATCGCCTTCACCAGCCAGGGCGGCTTGTCGCTGCCGGACCGCGATTACTACCTGGAAGACGATGCACGCATGACGAAGATTCGTGAACAGTATCACGATTATGCGGTGCAGATCTTCAAGCTCATCGGCGACTCCGACGCCAAGGCTGACGCGGAGGCGAAGCGCGTCATCGAGATTGAAACGGCGCTGGCCAAAGGCTCTCTGCCGCGCACGGAGCTGCGCAATCCCGACAACGTGTACCACATCATGAAAGTCACGGAGTTGAGCACGCTGGCGCCGGACTTTGACTGGATGACTTACATCGGCGAGCTCCACGCTCCCTCTTTCGACACGCTGAACGTCGCCACACCGGAATATTTCAAAGCACTGAACCAGGTGATTGGCGGCCAGAGTCTCGATAGCCTGAAGAGCTACCTGCGCTTCCGCACGGTGAACACCTACGCGACGTGGCTTTCGAGCAACTTCAGCGACGCCAGCTTCAACTTCTTCCAGAAGACGCTGCAGGGGCAGGCGGAACAGACCGCACGCTGGAAACGCTGCACGACGCTGACCGACCGCGCCCTGGGCGAAGCGGTAGGCCAGGACTGGGTGAAGGAGAACTTTCCGCCCTCGGCCAAGGAAAACATGGAGAAGCTCGTGACTGCGCTGAAAGTGGCGCTGGCACAGGATATTCAGTCTCTGCCGTGGATGAGCGAGAACACGAAGAAACAGGCCCAAGCGAAGCTGGACGCCTTTCGTCAGAAGATCGGCTATCCCGACAATTGGCGGGACTATTCGAAACTCGATGTGAAGCGTGACGATCTGATCGGCAACCTGCGGCGCTCAGCGGCTTTCGAGTGGGACTGGGAGATTCACCATCTCGGCAAGCCTGTGGACGAGAAGGAATGGGGCATGACGCCGCCAACGGTCAACGCCTACTACAACGACGGGCTCAACGACATCAACTTCCCTGCCGGTATTCTTCAGCCTCCGTTCTTTGACAACTCGAAGGACCCGGCGGTGAACTTTGGCGGCATCGGTGTCGTGATTGGACACGAAATGACGCACGGATTTGATGACCAGGGCAGCAAGTTCGACGCCCAGGGCAACGTGAAAGACTGGTGGACGGCAACGGACAAGAAGGAATTCCAGGAACGAACGGACTGCGAGGTGAAGGAGTACAGCGGCTTTGAGCCTGTAGCCGGAACGCATCTGAACGGAAAGCTGACGCTGGGCGAGAATACCGCAGACAATGGCGGCATCCGCATCGCCTACCAGGCGCTGATGAGCACCCTGGCGGCGGAGCACAGCAGTCCGGAGACAAAAATCGACGATTACACCTCGCCGCAGCGATTTTTTATTTCGTTCGCCCAGGTCTGGTGTGAAAACCGCACGGATGAAGTGCAGCGGGTATCGGCGAAGATCGATCCCCATTCGCCCGGAATGTTCCGCGTGAATGGAGTGGTGCAGAACTTCGAGGAATTCGGTAAAGCCTTTGGCTGCCACAAGGGACAACCGATGATGCCGGAAAATGCCTGCCGCGTCTGGTAGATGACGCGCCGGGTTGGATTGCGGGGCCTGGAAAAAATTTCTGAGCTCCGCATGCTTACTGTTTCAAAGAAAAAAAAGTCTGAAGAACAGCACCATGAACACAGGTTTTCGTATGCTTAAAAGGGTCAATTCCACGACCTGCGTGCTAAAGCCTGCGCCCTAAGAGCTTTGCCTGTTTTACAATGCAAACGGGGAGTAATCCCGACCCAGTTGCCTGCGCCATCCTTTATGGCCAGGATGAAGGAAGCGCATGAAGTTGAGAAAAATCGGGCAGCTAACCCTAGCTGCGATAGTTTCCGCTGTACTCCTGTTTGGGGCAACATCGTGCCGACAGGACTTCACGACGGCATTTGTTTTCACTGTTGGAACCCAGTACAACCAGATCGGATCGTTCAAGGAAAGCAGTGAAACCGGCGTTTTGACAAACGCGCCCGGCTCGCCCTTTGGTTCCGGCGGAACCAATCCTACCCGCATCTTCGTTCTCAGCGGCGGCCGCTATCTTTATGTGCTGAACCAGGGTGCCTCGCAAACAGACGCCAGCGGAAACATCACCTATACCGGCGCGAATATTTCGCTCTTCAGCATCGGCGGCAACGGAACTCTCGCTTTCCAGGCAAGCTATACCAGCCAGGGATCGAACTCGATCCGTATTCTCCCCGACACGACTGGAAAATTTCTTTTTGTGCTGGATTCGTATGCGCCGATTTCCACCACCGGCGTTTCACCGCAGGCCGCTTATAGCGCCGACTATCCCTGCCAACGCGCGGACGGAAAGTTCTATCCGACCGGGGATGTCACCGCGTTCAATATCGATCCCAATACCGGCCGCCTGTCGATTATTACCAATCAGCAGCAGCAGAATCCAAATGGTACACAGCTGACTTACTTCCCTGTCGGCTGCGCTCCGGTGGACTTTACGGTCTCCTCAGGCTTCATCTTTACTGCGGACGCAGGCAGCACGACGAACAACGACGTGCAGACGGTCTTTCCGTACGCGCTGAACTCGAGTAACGGCCAGCTGACGCTGACGCAAAACTCTCCGCTGGTCATGGGCACGCAGGGCATGTCGGCCATCAGCGTTGCACAGGGATCGGTCCTCAGCGGCAGCAAGTACATTTACATTCTGGATGCGGCTGCCAACGGCGGTTCGGGAGAGATTCTTCCCTTCCCCGCGGGCACGAACGGTTCGCTGCAGGCGCTGACGAACGGCGCGGTCGCCAATGACTCCACGGCGTCCAATCCGGTTTCACTGGTAGTGGACAGCAAGGGCAAGTACCTCTTTGTCGTAAACGCGGGACCGACGACCGGCATTATCAACCCCATCAGCCAGATCACGGCGTGGACCATCGATCCAACCAACGGTACGCTGCAACACATCGCAGGCGAACCCTTCGGCTCGGGCTCGGGCGTAAACTGTATCGTTCAGGACCCGTCGAACCAGTACATCTACACGTCAAGCTTCAATGACAGCCAGATCACTGGACGCATTCTCGATCCGAATTCCGGCAACCTGACGCTGTTGCGCAGAGGTTCGACGTTCAATTCGGTGGGCAATCCAACCTGGTGCGCGGTCAGCGGACGCACGACCTAACCACGAACCAGGCAAGACCTGCAGCAGCGCGGCCCATTGGAAGTCAAGGCCGCACTGCTCAGGAGTGGCCGTACCTTATGTAGCTGAAAGCGGCCCAAGCTTTTACAATGCAAGCGGGAGCAATCCCTTATAAAAAGAAGCCTGTACCCACATTGGACAGGATGAAGGAAGCGCATGAAGTTGAGGAAATCCGGCCGGACGCTACTGGCCACCGCAGCATCTTTAGGACTGGGCCTCGGTCTTACGTCCTGCAGTCCAAGCAACACGGTTGACTTTGTTTATGTGACTGCCTCCAAGGCGAACCCCGGACAAATCAGCATTTATAAAGTCGACTCCGAGTCTGGCGCCCTTACGCAGATTCAGGACTCGCCCGTTCCCTCGGGGGGAAGAAATCCGGTCAGCGCAATCACGTCGCCCGATGGCAAATATCTATATGTGATCAACAAAGACGACAACAACATCGTCCAGTTCACGATCGGCACGGATGGCAAGCTGTATCCGCAGCAGACCTGCAACACGCCGGGATCGGAGCCGGTGTCCCTGGCGATCAACGCAAGCGAAACGCTGCTTTACGTGGTTGACTTCTTCTCGCCGACGACTCCGGGCGGACCGGTGTACAGCCCGGCCAATCCGGGACCCGGCGCACTGGTGGTCTATCCCGTGGACAAGACTTCCGGCAATATCGGCGGCAGCGGTTGCACCCCGGTGCAGCAGACCTTTGTCGACGCGAATAATGTCACGCAGACCGCAACGTACGTTCCCATCGGCTTCAGCCCGACCGGCGTCGCCGCCCTGGCCAATGGCAACTCGGTGTTTATCAGTGCGCAGGATGGTCTGCCATCGGCGACCAACACCCTTGGCGTGGTGGATGCGTTCAATGTGGACGGAAGCGGCGTATTATCCGCCATCACAACCTATCCGACGGGCACGGCGCCATCGGCGATTGCCGCCGATCCTACAAACCGTTTCCTGTATGTCACCGACAGCCGCCAGAACCAGATGGTGATCTACACGATTCTTTCAACCGGCGTACTGAACGCCAGCCAGAATCCTCCGCTGAAGACGGACACCTTCCCGGTCAGCGTTACGGTCGATCCGCGCGGCTTCTACGTCTATGTGGCCAATTACAATTCGGCTGACGTGACGGCGTATGCCATCAACCAGTCCACGGGTTCGCCCTCGGCGATTGCGGGAGCAACATCGTTTGCCACCGGCGCTGGTCCTTCCTGCGTGATTGTGGAACCGGGTCTCGGACGCTTCGTCTACACCGCGAACTTTATCGACAATACGGTGACGGGCCTGGAACTGAACCCGAATACGGGCGCACTGACCACGAATCAGAACTCGCCCTATCTCGCCGCCGGACAGCCGACGTGCGCAGCGGCCATTCCACACGGCAACCACTCGACGCAGGCCACATCGCCTGTCGCCGGCAGCTAGTCGATTTTCCTCAACTTCTTCACAAGGCCCGCCCTCACCGGCGGGCCTTTTTGTGTGATTCAATCAAAAATGTGAGTCACGAATTCGAAATCGGCAATGTACATGTCGGCTCGGGTAAGCTCTTCCTGATCGCCGGCCCCTGCGTCATTGAAAGCGAAGCGCACGCGCGCAAGATGGCAGACGCCATTCAGCGCGTCACCTCTGATCTGGGTGTTCCTTATATCTTCAAAGCCTCGTATGACAAGGCCAACCGCACCTCTGTCGACAGCTTCCGCGGTCCCGGCTTGGTTGAAGGCACGGCAATCCTGCGCCGTGTGGCTGAATCGACCGGTTTGCCGGTGCTGACCGATGTGCATGAGCCGTCTCAGTGCGAGATTGCGGCTGAGGGTGCAGATGTGCTGCAGATTCCGGCGTTCCTCTGTCGCCAGACCGACCTGCTGCTGGCTGCGGGACGTACAGGACGCGCCGTCAACGTCAAGAAGGGCCAGTTTGTCGCGCCCTGGGACATGAAACATACCGTCGGAAAGTTGCTGACGACCGGGAACCGCCGTTTCTTTCTGACCGAGCGCGGTGCGAGCTTCGGATACAACAACCTGGTGGTCGATATGCGCTCACTGCCCATCATGCGCGAACTTGCGCCCGTGGTCTTTGACGGAACGCATTCGGTGCAGACTCCCTCGGCGGCGAACGGCATCTCCGGAGGGCAGCCGGAGTTCATTCCCGTACTGACGCGGGCGGCGGTGGCGGCGGGTGTGGATGGCGTTTTTCTTGAGGTGCACGACAATCCGGCGGAGGCAAAATCGGACGGAGCCAATGCCCTCGATCTGAAATATCTTCGTCCGCTATTGGAAACGCTGCTGGCGGTCCACGAAGCTGCGCAGGGGAAGGCGGTGACCCGATGACGCCAGCCGTGCCGCCGGGACGCATTGAAGTCATTACCGGGCCGATGTTTTCCGGAAAGTCTGAAGAACTGATCCGTCGGATGAAACGGGCGAGGATCGCAAAGCAGCGCGTCATCTGCTTCAAACCGGACATCGATCTGCGCTATCACAAGACGGCCATCGCTTCGCACAGCGCCCAGACTCATGACGCCTGCGTGGTGGCGAATGTCGACCGTCTGCGGGAGGCGCTCTTCGCGCAAATCGACGAGGTGGAGGTCATCGGGATCGACGAAGCTCAGTTTTTCGACGAGAGTCTGCTGTCGCTGTCGCTGGAACTGGTGCACCTGGGCAAGCGTGTCCTGATCGCCGGACTCGACACGACCTTTGCGGGGGACCCTTTCTGTCCTATTCCCGAACTGATGGCCGTGGCCGATGAGGTGGAGAAACTCTCCGCCGTATGCATGCGCTGCGGGGCTCCGGCGATCCATACGCAGCGGCTGGGCGGCAGCCAGGAACTGGTCGTGGTGGGCGCGGCGGGGATGTATGAGGCTCGCTGCCGGGCGCATTTTGAGCCATTTGCCGATTCGGAGCAGCTGGAACTGCCTAGCGTCGAAGCACTGAAAGGGTAAGGATGTAATTCCCTCTCAGCCTGTGATTGCGAACCAGAGCATCCGAAGCTGTCAGAAAACCAGGCTGATTTGCTGGAAAGCAAGATCAGTCTTGCCATCCGAAGTATCCGCTGGATTCTTCGTCGCCGTGCTCCTCAGAATGACATCCTGCGCCTTCGTGGTTTTGATTGGCCTTCGTCAGCCGGTCTAATTTTCCAGGAACCAAATGCCGCGTTTCCGGTGTCTAAGCAGGTAGAGTGAGCGAGACACTCGGCCGCCGGCGGCTTAATTGTTGGAGTGAACGCAGCATACGGATGGGCCGCTGACGCCAGCGTGCTCACTGCCCCGGGCGTGGGAGATGCCAGACTTCCCGCGGATTTGTTAGTGTAGGAGGATATCCCGAAGTGCAAGCAGGAATGGTAGTGGGAAATCTGGCAGGCGTTGTTGCAATCCGGCCCGAAGAGGCGGATGTCGTTGCGGAGCTGAAGGCGGGCTCTGAAGAGGCCTTTGCGTGGCTGATCTCCACCTATCACCAACCGATCTATAGCGTCATTGCGCGCATGCTGCAGAACCCTGCCGACGCCGCCGATGTGACGCAGGATGTCTTCATCAAAGTTTTTCGCGGCATCTCCGGCTTTCATGGCGAATCGAGCCTGCGCACGTGGATGTACCGCATTGCGCTGCATGAGGCTTTGAATCAGCGGCGCTGGTGGTCGCGCCATTGCCGCAAGGAAGTCACCATGGAGACGGAAACCGGCCACTCCGCGGATGGCCAGCCCCTTTGCATCAAAGACACACTGATCGACGCGCATGAATCTCCCTTTGACTTGGCGGCGCATGCGGAAATCCGCGCCCGCGTGGAAGCGGAGCTGCGCGAAATCTCCGAGCCATTCCGCTCGGTCCTGATCCTTCGCGATATCGAAGGACTGGCCTACGAAGAAATTGCTGAAATTCTGAACGTGCAGCTGGGCACAGTGAAATCGCGGCTGATGCGCGGCCGCGCCCAGATCAAAGCACGTCTTGCTCCCTTTGCGGAAGCCGCCGCCAAGCGTCCCTCCGGATCTGCGCGGCAGCCCGAATCTGCCGTATTCTGCGTTGCGAAGGAGGCCCAATGAGCAAATGCAGCAGCGTTCGTTCGCAGTTCTCGGAATATCTTGACGGGGCACTCACCGGGGTCGCCATGCAGGACGTGGCGGCGCACCTGGAATCGTGCCGGAAGTGCTCTACCGAATTCAATCGCTGGCGGAGCGCGCAGCAGATGCTGGTCGATCTGGGTCCGTCGAAGGCTCCCGCCGACCTGGCGCTGCGGCTTCGCGTGGCTATCTCGCAGGAGCGGACGCATTCGCCGAAACAGAAGCTGGCGCGGTGGCAGATGCGCTGGAAAAACACGGTCGCTCCTCTTCTGCTGCAGGCGTCGGCAGGCTTTGCCAGCGCTATCGTGCTGGTCGGTACTGTAGGCCTGCTGGTCGGCGCGTTTGCCGCTCCCGAGTCTGCGTCGGCCGGAGACGAGCCTTTGGGAAATGCTTCCAGTCCGCACTTTCTCTATTCGAATCTGGCGGCGACAACGTCCGTCATCGGCGATCGCGACAACCCCGTCGTCGTTGAGGCATACGTGAATGGCAGCGGCCGCGTTTACGATTACGCGATTGTCTCCGGCCCGAACGATGCCCGCACGCGCTCCCAGGTCGAAAACCAGTTACTCTTCAGCATCTTTGAGCCGGCGCGCTTCTTTGGCCAGCCTGTCCGCGGACTTGTGGTGCTGTCTTTCTCCGGCGTCTCCGTCCAGGGCTAAGGTTCGAACGCTCCGCCTGTTTGCAGCCTGAGGATATCCCGCTGCGGCGGAGCGCCGTATAAGCGGCTGTACTCGCGGCTGAAGTGCGACGGACTTTCATATCCCACCTGATGACCTGCCGAGGCGGCGTCCAGCATCTCTGTCAACATAAGGCGGCGCGCCTCCTGCAGGCGAAATTGCTTCTGGTACTGGAGCGGACTCATGGCCGTGATTGCCTTGAAGTGGTGATGCAGCGACGAGGGGCTCATATTCACCAGGCGTGCCAGCTCTTCAATGCGCAGCGGTCTCGCGTAGTTTGTCTTGAGCCATTCGATCG
>JAATFH010000073.1 GCA_015655315.1 Terriglobales bacterium | reverse complement strand
GTCGGGGCCATAGCGCCGACGGGCTATGCCGTCGGTTCCCTTGACGAAATCGTCGTCGAAGCCGACAAATTCATCGCCGACAAAACCTGCGCCACCCCAACTGGGGGCTCCGTGGCGATGCCAGTCGGGACCGGGTGGGTGAAAGCGTAGCCAGATGGCGATATCTTCTTCTCGGACGACATCGATGGCCAGCAGAACACGGCGCAGGTCTTGATCGAGGTACTTGCTCCACTTTTCGCGAATGAAGTCGAGCTGGCCGGTGATGGAATCGGGCGAAGCCAGCATGGGCGCGCGCAGAGCGTCGAGAAGGCTTCCGACTTCAGGCGAGAGTGGAGGACGGGTGCCAAGGTAGTCCGGCAAGGCGGCTGTTACGTTCTTGTAGACCGTCTGCTGGGCGAGGTCTTTGTCTTCGAACAGTTCGCGGAACGGAGTAAACGCCGGGTTCGCGTTGGCGAGCCACAGCAGCATCAGCTCTTCCAGCGCGGCTTCGCGGTTGGGCATGCCGTCGGTCGTGCCGCGGAGCCATTCGGCGGCGGTGAGCTTGCCCTGGTAAACCGCCACATTTGGAAACTGCTGGACGAAAGCGAGAAGCATTCGCTCCAGATTGTCCGGTTCTATCTTCGCGGAAAACCAGCGCAAGGCCTCGGCCAGCACGTCAGGGTCAACTTCCTTGCGGTATCTGGCGGCGAGCGCATGATTCAGCTCATCGATGATGCCCATGGCAAAAAGAGCACCCGCGTTGACGGCATTCGCCGGATTAGCTCCGCGAGCCTCGTTGAGCCGGGCGGCTAGCCTCCGGCTGGCGGTCACGTCGGCGAAGATGACATTACCCGTGTAGCTGAAGAGAAGCCCATCGATGTCCAGCTGTTCCCTGACCGCCCGGGAGATATGAAATTCCATTGCGCAATGCTCCAGTACAACGGGTTCTGCCGGGTTCCCCGCATCAGCGGATCGCCTCGGTAATACTGAGTACAGATGACGAGACTAGAGCAGTGGCTGTACTCCCGGCTCGCATAATCTTTCTCGCAGAGAACAGGCCATGCGTCGTTGTGGTATGGAGATGCTACACGCTGCGCTTATAAACCGGAACCCTTCGGCGTACAACCTGGAGATTCGTCTTTTTATACGAAACAAACCCCGTGCCAGCAGGTGCCTGAAAGGTTAGAAGCAGGTTGGCGTGATCATGGCACCATTTTCCCGGAATCAGCACAGATTCATCCCGTGAACAGTTCATTTCGCAGTCCCTTCAATCCACTACGATACTCGGGGAAGACCTCGCCGTCATCCACCAGCCGAAGCCGCCAATTTGCGCACTGTAGGCAATGCGAATTCCATATCTCAAAATCGACATAGAACACCCACTTGATGCATGGGTGATGATCTTTGAGACTTTCAAACAATCGCCGGATCAGTAACAAGAAATGCGCGGTATTGCCGGACCGTTTTTGACTGCATCAGCTGCCGCAGACAAATCTCGGTCCCGCACTCCAATCAGATAGAGGAGGCTATCTAATCCGAGAAACGAGACGGCATGGCTGGCCGTTTGCCGCACCAGCGGCTTGGCCCGAAAAGCGATGCCCATGCCGGCGATTCCAAGCATGGGAAGGTCGTTGGCGCCATCCCCTACCGCGACCACCTGGTCTAGCGAGATATTTTCCTTCAACACAATCTCCCGCAGCAACTCGGCTTTGCGCGCACCGTCTACGATCGGCGTCCGAACCTCTCCGCTCACCACGCCATCCACGATGTCCAGATCATTGGCAAAGACATAGTCGATTCCCAGCCGCTTCTGCAGATGCCGGGCGAAGAAGTTAAATCCTCCCGAGAGGATCGCCGTTTTGTAGCCGAGCATCTTGAGCGTTCCGATCAACTGCTCGGCCCCTTCAACCAAAGGAATGGTGTCGAGCAGTTCGCGCACTCTCGTCTCTTTGAGTCCACGAAGCAGCGCCACCCGGCGCCGAAAACTCTCCTGAAACTCAATTTCTCCGCGCATCGCCGATTCGGTAACCTTCACCACCTCGTCGGCTACGCCCGTCAGCTTTGCCAACTCATCAATCACCTCGCCCTCAATCAGAGTGGAATCCATATCGAAGGCAAAGAGCCGCCGGTTGCGGCGGAAGATGCTTTCCCGCTGAAAGGCGATGTCAATTTTCAAATCATGAGCGGTTGCGAGAAACGCCGCGCGCATCGCCACCTCGGAAGAAGCATTTCCAGTCACCGTCAACTGAACACAGGCATTCGCATCGGGGGTGTGCACGGCCAGCGACAAACGCCCGGAGAGACGCTCAATGCGGTCCACGTTCAAACCATGCTCCGCAATGATGGCGCTCACACGAGCGAGATCGTTTGCGCTGATCGCCCGGCCAAGGATGGTCACGATAAATTGGTCTCTGCCCTGCGACGAGATCCAGTCATCCAGATCCGTCTTCGCAATTGACGTGAAACTGACTTGTAACCGTAGCTCCGCCGACTTTTCAACCAATGTGTCTTGAAAGCTGCGAAAGCTGTCACTGGACGGAATCTCGACCAGAAGGCCGAGAGAAAGAGTTTCGTGGACGACGGCCTGTCCGATGTCCAGAACACAGGTGTTATAACTGGCCAGAATTGCCGTCAACTCTGCAATCAGCCCCGGCCGGTCCTGGCCGGAGAAGTGAATCAGGATGGTATTGTTCATTGGGTGAAGAGATTCTCTCTTAGCTTAACAGGCGAGCTTCGATCGCTCTCCAACCCAAAGTAAATCGAACCGCAACTAGGAGCCGCTCTGGTTCCAGACAGCCAAAATTCTGGGGGATACATATTTCTCAATTGGCTTGAAGTGTTCCTGTTTCGCCAATTGGAATTCCTGCACAGCATTCCGCTGCAAACTATCGCGATTCGTCTTATTCTGCGGGTCTGACAAAAATGCCTGCGTCATAAAAGTTGCGCCCAGATAAAAATAAGCTGCACCCTTGCTGCGCGTTCCGCCCGCCGTCAGATAAAGGGAAAGCGCATCGCGTGCTTCGGTAAGGTGCGATTGATAGTAGCTGCGAATCCCATTGACCAATGTTTCTTCCAAGATCTTAGGATCTTTTCCGATGGCATCCGACACTCTCTGTTTACCGGCGATCGCATCGGCCTGTTGAGGATCCAGCGACAACACCTGCCCATAGGCCGCCAACGCAGCTTCCAGGTTTCCTTTTCCCTCATCATCTTTTGCTTCCGCAAGCGAGTTCTTGATTTTTACGGAATTATCTGGAGGCGCTGGAGCAAACGCCTTGCCCTTGTTGGCTGGCGTTCGAGGGGCAGGCTTATCCGCCGCAACCAGAGGAGCAGACTTCTCGGGTGGAGCGAGCAAAGCCGTGAGCTGATTCAGCTTGTCCGTTGGATTGCCGGGACCATTGCTTTTGATCCGCAGCGCAAAGTTATACTTTTCCTGGGCGGCGCCATAGTTCTTACTTTGCATGGCAGCATCGCCCTGCTGCATCGTGTCATTGTATACGCGGATGTTTGTAAGAATTTGCTGCGCGGCCGGCTGCAGGTTTGTTGCCTTCACCAGGTTCGCATTCGCTGTTGCGGAAGCAAAATCACCGCTTTCATACGCAACCTGGGCTGCTCGCAGCGCCTGTAGACTGCCATCTGCAGACGGTGACGGCTGATTCAGCTGGCTGCTTGCTTCACGAATCAACTGCTGGGCTTCTTCCCGGTGCGGTCCGAAAGTAATCTTGCTTAGATCGCGAATGGCACCGGCATAATCCTTCTTGCCGAGCTCGAATTTTCCGGTTCCGAACAAGCCCTCAAATTCAGTCAACTGGCTGGTCGCATATTGCCGGATGCTGTCGCACTTCTTGGCGTATTTTCCCGGATCAATCTTCGCGGCTTCACACAGATAATTGACTGCGGCTCCCACATCCTTTTGTTTCATTGCCGCTTTGGATTTGGAGTTTAGATCGTCAGCCTGCTTGTCCGCGTGCAGGGAGTTCGGCATCAGCATAAGACCGATGAACGCGGCGAATAGATAAAAATGGCTCTGTCTCATAAAAAATCTCTTACGCGGCGACTGACATTCGACTCTGTACGAGCGCCGAAAAGTAACCTCAAATCGAGATGGAAGCTCTGTTCAAATTTGCTTTACTCAATTATTTCAGCAGACGCTTCATGATTAACACCCGAACCAGATTTCTATTCCCGATCACCGGTGAAGCCTTCTTTATTTGAGTCGGTATGAATATGTTGGTTTCGGAAAAATTATTTATCTATATGACATGGTGAAAAAGCGACGTCCAGCATTTCATCTTGTCTCAACTTTTCCAACCCGGAAGATACAAAGATAAGAGAAGCCCTTTCGGGTCAGGCAGAACTTCCGTCTTTGACATACCCATACGTCTAGATCTATAGTCTCGAATACCAAGAGGTAAGGGGGGTGCTCGATGGCGAGATACGACCTTCAGGGGAGTCTGGATCTGCTGGTGCTGAAGACCCTTTCGCAACGGGGCAAACTGCATGGCTACGGCATCGTGCTGCACATCCAGCGCGCCAGCGACGAGCTGCTGCACGTAGAAGAAGGATCGCTGTATCCCGCGCTTCACCGCATGGAGCAGAGCCGATGGATCGCATCGGAGTGGGCGCTGACGGAGACAGGACGGCGAGCAAAGTACTACAAGCTGACGGCCATGGGACGCAGGCAGCTCCAGGAAACAGAAGCGAACTTCGAACAGCTGGTGAAGGGTGTACGGACCATGTTGCGGTACGCGTGAGGTGCGGCGATGGGCATGTGGCAGCGATTGACGAATCTGTTCCGACGAGAGCATGTGGACGCGGAAATTGAAGAGGAGTTGCGTGCCCATCTGGAGATGGCGGCCGAGGACGCGGTGCGCGCGGGAATGAGCGAGACGGAGGCCCGGCGTACAGCCCGGCTGCGCTTCGGCAATCCGGTGGCAATGCGGGAACGCACAGCCGGGGCAGATACCGCCCTGGCGCTTGAGGGAATCTGGCGGGATGTGCGTCACGCAGTTTGGCAACAGCGACATTCGCCAGCTTTTACAGCGACAGCAGTGGTTACGCTGGCACTGGGTATAGGAGCGACGACAGCGATCTTCACCCTGATACAGCAGGTAATGCTGCGGTCGCTGCCAGTGGCGCACCCTGAGCAACTCTGGCGCATCGGCGACTCTGACCAATGCTGCTACTCGGCCCGATACTCGCAGGGAGACTGGAATTTCTTCTCGTGGGAGGCATACAAACTCTTCCGCGCCCATACCCCGGCATTTCAGGATTTGGCGGCGTTTCAGCTCGGGGAAGGCAACGCCGAATTGGGTGTGCGGCGTGCCGGTTCGCCGGCCCCGGCTGAGGCGCGCAACGGCGAGTACGTCTCCGGCAATTTCTTTCGCACCTTCGGCCTCTCCGCCTGGCGCGGACGGCTCTTAACCGATGCCGACGACCAGGAAGGTGCGCCGCCGGTCGCGGTGATGAGATTCCACACCTGGCAGGAAAAGTATGGATCCGATCCGTCAGTAGTGGGAGCGACCTTTCAGATCAACGGCCATGCATTCACGATGATCGGTGTGGCCCCGCCGGGCTTCTTCGGAGCGAAGGTCGACGCCGATAACATGCCCGACTTCTGGCTGCCGTTGACAGCGGAGCCGCTGATCGCGGGTGGAGCGACGCGCCTCAAAGATCCTCGCTCGGGCTGGCTTAACCTGATCGGCCGCGTTCGTCCGGGAACCGCTACGCGCGCCCTTGAAGCGCAGATTCAGACAGAACTGCACCAGTGGCTGGCAAGCCATGTGCCGGACATGTCTCCGCAGGAAAAGCCGCTCTGGGAAAAGCAGACAGTGCATCTGACACCGGGCGGCGCGGGCGTTTCGCCAATGCGCGAGGACTACAAAGGCGGTTTGCTGCTGCTGCTGGTGTGCGCTGTCTGTGTCCTGCTGGTGGCCTGCGCCAACATCGCCAACCTATTGCTGGCGCGTGGACTGAAGGACAGGCCGCAGACGGCGATCCGCGCTGCTCTC
Organism: Terriglobales bacterium; assembly: GCA_015655315.1. Lineage (GTDB taxonomy): Bacteria > Acidobacteriota > Terriglobia > Terriglobales > Acidobacteriaceae > Alloacidobacterium. Next base: position 2,113 of record JAATFH010000073.1, on the reverse strand, counting down.
GGCGCTTCGCGCGCGCGGCTGGTGCGCAAGGCGATGGCTGAGAGCCTTACCCTGAGTCTCTTCGGCGCGGTCGCGGGCATCGCCGTCGCCTATGCGGGCACCAGGCTCATCCTTCACCTTGCTTTCGGACCGAATACCTGGGTCCCCGTGGATGCCGCGCCGTCGATACCGGTACTGCTCTTCGCGCTGGGAATTTCGATGATGACTGGAATCGTTTTCGGCATGGCACCCGCATGGATGACCTCGCACGCTGAGCCGATCGAGGCGCTGCGCGGAGCCAACCGCTCGGTAGGAGGCCATCGCGGCGTTTTTGGAACGGCTGGCGCGCAAAAGACGCTGGTGATCGTACAGGTAACTATTTCGCTTGTCCTGCTGAGTGCGGCGGCCATGCTCGGCCAGAGCCTCCGCAACCGGGCGCACCAGGACTTCGGCTTCGATCCCGACGGGCGGTATCTGGTCTCGATTGACCCGAAGCTTTCGAACTATACGCAGGAACAACTCGTCCTGCTCTTCCGCGAGATCGAGGGGCGTCTGCGTGCCATCCCCGGCGTCCGCATGGCCGGCTCCGCGCTCCATGCTCCGCTGACCGGCGTCTGGACGCACGACATCCTGACCGAAGGCCAACCTGAGCCCGGCCCAAACGACGATCTCAATTCGGGCTGGAACCGCGTAACGCCTGGATTTTTCGAGACCCTCGGGGACAGGATTGTGATGGGACGGGCCATCACCGACGATGACAACGCCAATACGCGGCCTGTCGCCGTAGTCAACGAGACGTTTGCCAGGAAGTTCTTCAGCAACCAGAACCCCATCGGGAAGCACTTCGGCCCCGCTCCCAGGAAAAATGCGGGCACGTACGAAATTGTGGGCGTGGCTGCGGACATGAATTTTTCCGGTTCGTCGTTGCCCGTGTATTTTGTCCCCGAGGCGCAGACCACACACTTCGATCAGGCCAACCTCGAAAGCCGCGAAGTCTGGTCGCATGCCCTCTACACCATCGTGATCCAGGCAACGGGAAATCATCCGGACATGCAGGCGCAGATAAAGAAGGCGGTCGCGGATGTCGATCCGAACCTGCTGATGTATGACGTGCAGAGCTATTCCGACGTCATTCACGGCGGGTTTTCCCAGGAGAAGATGATTGCCGGCCTGACCTGGCTCTTTGGAGCGGTCGGGCTGATGCTGGCGGCTGTCGGTCTCTACGGCGTGACGGCCTATGGCGTAGAGCAGCGAACGAGCGAGATAGGTGTGCGCATGGCGCTGGGGGCGAATCGCGCTAATGTGATTCGGATGGTGCTGCGGGCTGCATTCTGGCAAGTGGGCATCGGGGTGGCGCTGGGAATTCCGGCGGCGATCGGTGCAGGATGGGCGATCGCGAGTCAGCTCTTTGGAGTACAGCCGTGGAATCCGGTAGTGCTCGGACTTGCCACACTGCTGCTCGTTTTGACAGCGCTCGCCGCGGCGGCGATCCCCGCTCGGCGAGCAGCAGCGGTCGATCCGATGCGCGCATTGCGCGCGGAGTAGGTGAACGATTTCGAGTGCAGAGTAGATACTAAAGTGCTGATGCCCGGCACAGAACGCTATTTGCCACCACGCTTGATATACTTCTTTAACAAGGTGGATAGTAAGCCCGAATCAATCATGCGAATGCTTGATTATAAAGAGCGGGAGTAGTTCAGTGGCAGAACGTCAGCTTCCCAAGCTGAATGTCGCCGGTTCGATCCCGGTCTCCCGCTCCAGAATCAACCCAGCCAACTCCACCCTAAAACTTCTGAATAATCGGTGAGTCACGAAGTTCTTTGTGATATACACTCGCAGTCTTATGCTGTGATCCCTGGCGGCCTTCCAGCGCCAGCGCCTCCGTCAGGAAGCCCATGGCCTTCGCAATCCCCGGATCAGCCTGTGCGTGGACTTTCAGGCCCTCAAGCTGTCCAAACTGCGAGGTAAACAGTTCAGCCTTGATGTTTGTCTTGATCCAGTCCGCAGAGGCAGTAATGTCCGCATCCGTGTACTCCACCTGATTCGCCTTGAGATAATCCTTGAACTGCTGCATCACAGCATCATCCGCAACAAATTCACGCGTCACCGGATGGCTCACGATATAGCGCTTCGC
>JAATFH010000302.1 GCA_015655315.1 Terriglobales bacterium | reverse complement strand
GGCGTCAGCACGACGATCGTCGCGTCGTTGGAGAAGAACGCGGTCGTAACGATGCTGAACCGGGCCCTCATGCAAGACCGTGTCAGCCAGTGTGAAGAGACCACCGCCCGGACCAATCTCGTCTGTGAACGTTCCAGCCACGAACCTCTTGCAGGACTCCATCTTTGTGGAGGCGTCCTTCCCCAGCTGGTCTACATACACGGCCGGCACGTTTAACTGGCCCACTTTTTCCTTGAGCGTCATCCTGCTCAGGAGATCTTCGACGCGCAGTTCGACAGGTTGATTGGGTTGCAGATAGACGGGAACCGTATCGCCAGATTGTGCGAGAAGGAATGAGCCTGAGATCGCCATCGAGGCAAGGCAAATACAGCGGCAACAGAGGCTTCTTTTCATCCAGTTCACCAGATTCGAGGAATAGGGGCAAATGTTCTGTACGAGCAAATTACTGCATGCAACAAAAACAGGAAAGCTATTCGCAGAATATGTGTCCAGCGTATTGTTTAATTTCTACGCAGAGAACCTGGGGGATGACCTGCATGACCTGAATCGGCGAAAATCGATCAGAAAGCGATATGAAGGAAGACGTGGATTACGACGCACTTGTATTTGATTTTGACGGGGTCATAGCCGACACGGAGACTCTCCATTGGCGCGCGTGGAAGGAACTCCTGTCTGAGGCTGGTTTCGAGTTCAGCTGGGCCGATTATTGCAGATTGGGTCGGGGCGTACACGATAAGGACATGGTCAAAAGCCTGCAGGCATTCGTGCCTGGAATCGATCTGGAAAAAGTGAGTGAAGACTGGCGGGCGCGCCGACGGGAGAGAGTCAGGGAATGGTGCATTCTTGAGCCGCCAATTTCGAAACAAACGATCGAATTGATTCGAGGCCTGCGAGTCAAGAAGCTCGGATTGGTGACATCATCCGATAGGTCGGAGATAGAACCTATTCTTCGTTTGGCTGGCATTTACGAGTCGTTTCACGCTCTGGTGTTCGGAGATGATGTGCTTCGACACAAGCCCTTGCCCGATCCTTACCTCCGGATTTCCGAGCTTCTGGACATTCAAAATGGCGTCGCGTTCGAAGACTCGGATTCCGGTATACAGAGTGCCCGCTCGGCTGGGTTTTTCACCGTGCGGATCGCCGACCCGCACGATCTTTCTTCCGCGGTTGCCAAAGTCTGTCAGGAGTGCGGTATGTCCAGGTTATGAATGCAACTGCAGCCCGGTATATTTCTCGACGGCGTCCAGATCGATCGAGACGCCCAGACCCGGCGCGTCGGGTACGGGAAGCATTCCATCCGCATCCAGCTTCCAGGGAACTTCCACAAGATCATCGATAAATGGAGAGCCAGTCAGATACTCGACAAGCTGTGTGTTCTGACATGCGGACGCCAATTGAAGATCGGCTGCCAGGCCCAACGCCGTATTCCATCCGTGAGGCACATAAGTAATTCCATTGTCCTCTGCCATCCACGCAATTCTTCGTGCTTCACTGATGCCGCCTACCTTGGTCACGTCCGGTTAGACGATGTCGAAGGCGGCATTTCGCAGCCATGGAATAAACGACTGACGACGAGTCAAGACTTCACCACCGGCGATGGGTACGCTCGAATTGTTCCGCAACAGAATGTAGTCCGACAGATTGTCCGGTGGCAAGGGCTCTTCAAACCATTCCACGCCATAATCCTTCAGCATATGAGCTGTCCGCAGCGCCCATTTATATCCCTGTCTCCAAAAGGCATCACTTGCTCCTGCATCCACCATGAGCAGCGCATCGCTGCCTACAGCTTCGCGTGCGGATCGAACGATTTTTTCGTCCAAAGCAAAATTCTGACGCCCAAACGGTCCCCAGCCTATCTTGAAAGCTCGAAAGCCTAACTCCTGGATGGCATGCAGGTGTTCTGCCAGTGGGATCGGTTCTTCCATAAGCAGCGATGCATAGGGACGAATACGTTCGCGGTAACGGCCGCCGAGCAACCTGCCGACTGGTTGTCCGGTGACTTTTCCAAAAATGTCCCAGAGAGCGATATCAATCCCACTGATTGCGTGAGTAATGCTTCCTCCACGCCCCATCCAGAAGGTGTTGGCGTGTAGTTTCTCGCTGACGCGAGAGGGTTCCAGCGGATTCTCTCCGAGAAATAATGGCTCCAGAACTTGCAAAGCCCCTTGCACGAGAAGGTCATTGGTAAACGCGGATCCCCAACCGGTTACCCCCTCGTCCGTGTAGACCACAACTAACGTATGGATACAATCGTCGGGTCTTATTTCATTCGCCCAGCCACCCTCGGGTGTCATGCCGCGCAACCCAGCCGCTTTCATTGCAGTAATCTTCATTGGCGCAAATCCAGAAATTGAAGTAAGGCCACTTTATTTCATAAACGCCATGAACTTCTGGAAAAACCGTTGAATGTTCCAAAATTAAACGCTGAAAAGACGAAAGGCTGCGACGAGCCATGTTTCGCTGTGGTGTCATGCCTCACTAAAGCGGTAGCCGATGTAGTTTTCCGTGAGGATATAAATTGGTTTGGCCGGATTTTCCTCCAGTTTTTTTCTGAGCTGACCAATCAGCACCCGCAGGTAGTCGCGTTCATCCCCTGAACCCGGGCCTCGGAGCGCCGTGAGCAGTCGCGCGTGTGTGACCGGCCGGCCGGCATGCCCCATCAGGAACTGCAAGGCGTCAAACTCGCGCGGCGTCAAACGTACTTCGATGCCTGAGCGTTCGACACGCCGGCGAACAGTATCCAATGTGATCGTCCCAATCGTAAGCGGCATCTCGGACGGTACTTCCGGAGCGCGGAAACGACGGATCGCGCTGCGAAGCCGCGCAATCAACTCGCGTATCTGAAATGGCTTCGTAATATAGTCGTCTGCTCCTGCCTCCAGCGCAGCTACCTTGTCATCTTCGCTGTCGCGGACTGTCAGTATAAGGATTGGCAGCCTTGTGAATACACGGCGAATATGGAGACATGTCGCAATGCCGCCCATACCTGGCATATTGATGTCGAGAAGTACGGCGTCATAGTCCACCATGCGCAGGCGGATCACAGCTTCTTCGCCATTGTTCGCTTCCCCAATGTCAAAGCCGAGTTCATCAAGTGTTGTACGCAAGGTGCGCCGCAGTGCTCCGTCGTCTTCTACGATCAGCACTCTTCCTTGAGGCTTATCCATTTTCATTTCCTTGCGATGCAAGAGGTAAGGTAAAAAAGAAGCTTGTACCGGAATCCGTGTCGCTATCGACCCATACATGGCCCTCGTGCAAGTCGGCAATCCGCTTGACAAAGGAAAGGCCGATCCCGGTTCCAGGAGCGCGATATTGATACCCAGGAGAACGGTAGAAGCGCCGGAAAATCTTAGGCCGTTCTTCAGGAGCAAGGTAAGAGCCGTGATTATGAACGCGGAATGTTAATTCTGTATCTGACACAGTTACATTGACTGTGATTTGAGATGAAGGATCGGCATATTTCTCGGCATTATTGATAAGTTCGAGCAGCGCCATCTGCAGCAGGCGGCTATCGGCCCACAGGTATCCAGTAGGTGTCTCGTTGAGCAAACGCAGCCTGTCTCCCACCGCACTCTGTGCGGACTGTTCGAGCAGGGTTCGTAGAAAAGAATCCAGACACACGCTGCTTCTCTGTACACTCAAATGATTTTCATCCAACCTGGCAGTCTGCAACATTTCCGTTGCAAGATGACCCAGACGGACTGCTTCCCCATTGATGAGCGTGACAAGCTCTTTCTGCGAGGTACGCAGAGGGTTCATCTCCAGCAGGCCGGAACTCGCAGCCTGGATGGTGGACAATGGGGTCTTGAACGCGTGGGCCAGGCTATCAAGAACGGTGGAACGAAATTGCTCGCTTTGATGCGCCGCCTCCGCGCTGCTTTCAGCCTTAAAGGAATAAGATCTTTCAAGTGCGAGGGCGGCAAGCGAAGCAATGGCATCTGCAGTCCGGGCGTCGATCGGAGTACTTGAAACAGAAGAGCTAGAAAGGCCAATCGCTCCCATGGGTCTGACGCCGACAAACAGTGCGCGTTTGTATTTTCGACTCGCCGCATCATCGTGGTGTTGTCGATGAAAGTATGCCGCACGAATCTCGTCTTCTGGAATGCACTCGCATCCCACTTTGTCCAGGCGGGCTTCGCTTGCATCCCACAATGAAACCCCATTCAGATGAAATATCCCGGCTATTAAATTCACCAGCCGGGTTCCTATGCGGTCTCGCCTGTCGAGCAGGAGAATATCTCTTGTCAGGAGGTAAAGTCGCTCTATCTGTTCGCGCCGCTTCTCCGCCTCGATGGCGTGTTGTTTCAGGCGATCCGCGAGACGGCTGAAAACCAGGACGACAGCTTCAAAACTGACGAGCGCCACCCAATCCTGGGGATCGGACATATAAAAGTGAAAGAGCGGCGCGGTGAAAAAGTAATCCAGACAAGCGACCGCGGCGATTGAAGCAATACTCGCTTCAAAGAATCCCCATCGAAACGCAATCAGCATGACGGGAAACAAGTAGAGGAATCCTGCAACGAACGACTTCGCATGGCAGCCGTATGCAATGGCGGTCACCAGGACGACAATCAGCATACTACTCAGTACACGCAGACTAGCCTTGATCCAAAGGTGAACCATACTCCCGTTTTGAGCATAGCTTTTATGGCATAAGTAAACCGTAAATGGGACATGTACATTTTTGCGAGTTCGTCAGTATTTCCTGCGCTCAAAAATGTCTTTATCCGAAGAGGGAGTACTCACCTGCGTGGGTAGAAAGCTGTAAGGAAAGCATAAACTCGGCGTTTCAATTATGCGTTAGTTATGCTCATCGTTGTTCTCTAGAGAAGAGGCTGTAACAAGTAAGTCAGTCTCACTGGAGAACGTCATGATTGCTCTTAGAGGCCTTTCCCCGGCTCCTTCATTACATACAGAAAACTCTTTCATGCAACTGCATGAAAAGAGTGTCGTGCTAGCAGAGAAAGTAGTGAAAGAGAGTTGCACGCAGATAGTTCGTTATTCATCGAGCCGGATCCGCATTTGTTGTTTTCTTTTGTTCGCGATGGTGTTCTCATCGGCATTTCAGGTATACGCCCAATCTACCTTCGGCAGCATGCGTGGCACAGTGCAGGATGCCTCGGGCGCTGTCATTCCCGTGGCGACAGTGACAATTCACTCACTGGATGAAAATTTCGAACGGCAGGTTGTCACCACGGATTCAGGCGAGTTCGTTGTAGAAAATCTGAAACCTGGGCATTACAAGGTAACAATCCATCATGATGGGTTTGCAGATTCGGTTATTCCCTCCGCACTGCTGGAGGCACGTCAGGATCTCCGCATCCCTATAACCATGACGATTGCAGCAGATGCCACGGTAGTGCAGGTCAACGCGGCTCCCGATCAGATCAACACGGAAAACGGCACCATCAGCGATTCAAAAGACAACCAGTTGATTACGCAGCTTCCGCTGAACAATCGAGCGACCACGACAAGTCCTCTGGGATCTCTCCAGTTATCGGCCAACGTACAGCAGGATAGTTCCGGGAATATTGCTTTGAACGGCGCAAGTTCGTCGATGGTGAACTTTTCCGTCGACGGAATATCGACTGCGAATGTGCGGCAGAATGGCGCTCTTCAGGATGCGTATCCATCTCAGGAAGGGATTTCTGCAGTCAAAGTCACTGCTTTCAATAACAGCGCAGAATTCTCCCAGGTTGGGGACGTAACTTTCACCACGAAGAGTGGAACGAACCAATATCACGGCAGCGTCTTCGAGTATCTGCAGAACGATGCGCTCGACGCGAGTCCATATGGGTTCACCGGTAAGGCTCCGAAGAAATTCAATACATTTGGG
>JAATFH010000119.1 GCA_015655315.1 Terriglobales bacterium | reverse complement strand
TACGCGGGCGGCAAGGTCGTCTTCCTCGAAACCGAAGAGGCCGAGAACTTCCGCGTCACCGCTGACGCCATCGAAAAGGCGATTACGCCGCGCACCAAGGCCATCATTCTCAATTCGCCTTCGAACCCGACCGGCTCAGTCATCGCGCCTGCCGATCTCGAGCGCATCGTGAAGCTCGCACACGAGCGCGGTATCTACCTGCTGCTCGACGAGTGCTATGTCTACCTGCAGTACACAGGAGCGCTCGTAAGTGGTGGATCGTTTACAGATGCGAAGGAGCACATCATCGTGCTCGGCTCGCTCTCAAAGACCTACGCCATGACGGGATGGCGCGCAGGGTTCGCGCTCGGGCCCAAGCCGATCATCGCGGCGATGAGCAAGCTTCAGAGCCAGTCCACCTCTTCGACCGCATCTTTCGTGCAGAAGGCTTCGATTGCCGCACTCAGCAGCTCGCAGGATTGCGTTGCCGAGATGCGCGCCGATTACCTCAAGCTGCGCGACCGCATTCTTGCGCGCCTCGCGGAAATCCCCGGCATCACCTGCACCACGCCGGAAGGCGCCTTCTACGTTTATCCCAATGTCTCGGCGTATCTGGGCAAGCCCGGTGCGCAGACGGCGATGGAACTTGCAGGCCGTTTGTTGAACGAGGCACACGTTGTCAGCGTGCCCGGTGAAGCTTTCGGCACCAACCAGCATATACGCCTCTCCTACGCCGTCTCACATGATGATGTAGAAGAAGGCGCGAAGCGGATGAAGGAATTTTTCGCGAAGCTTTCTGCGTAAAGACTGCGTTCGTCATCCACAGGGGCACGGTGTTTGCCGTGCCTCTGGCTTCTAATCCCGAGAGTTGTCATCCTGAGCGAAGCGTTTAGCGCGAAGTCGAAGGATCTGCTTTTGTTTTCCTCGAATGACGTTTTCGATACAGGAGAAGGCCCTTTGAAGCTGCAAGTCCGCGGAATCCTCTTTGACATGGACGGAGTGCTCGTCAGCTCGCTCGGCTCGGTCGAGCGCAGTTGGACGAAATGGGGCGAAATGCGCGGCGTGGATGGCGCGCTCGCTATCAAGACCGCACATGGCCAGCGCGCTATCGAAACGGTTCGCAAGCTGCGTCCCGACCTCAATGACGTTGAAGAGCTGAAGCTGATTGAAGAGATCGAGATCGCGGACAAAGACGACATCGAAGTGCTCCAAGGAGTGCCTAGGATCCTCGCCTCTCTGCCGCAGAAATACTGGACCATCGTCACCTCGGCAACGGAGAAGCTCGCTCGCTCGCGTCTCCACTACGCCGGACTCACCGTTCCCGAGCGGATCATTACCGCCGACATGGTTACGCATGGCAAGCCTCATCCGGAGCCGTATCTGAAAGGCGCGGCCCTGCTAGGCCAGAAGCCCGAAGATTGCCTCGTCATCGAGGATTCGAGTGCAGGGGCAATCGCGGGTCATGCCGCCGGATGCAAGGTTCTGGCTACGCTCTTCTCGCATACGGTCGAAAGTCTCAGTGCTGCCGACTGGATCGTCCAATCGCTCGAACATGTAACTGTGCGCGCACTTGAAGACAGTGTGGAGATTGAGTTCGAGCCGCTCTTTCAGAACGGCCATTGAAACCCACAATGTAATTCTGCGACTTCAATATCAACGAGAAAGCGAATCGGTTCACAGATATGAGATGGATGATGAAGTCCGCAGCATTTCTGGTTCTGGCGGCTTTTCTGAACGACTGCGCCCTCGCCGCTCCTGCACAGCAGAAGCAGCCCGTGGACTACGTCTCTCCGAATATAGGGGGCATAGGGCAGTTGCTGACAGCGACAGTCCCGTATGTTCAATATCCTCACGGCATGGCGCGGTTGGCTCCTGTGACCACACCGGGAATCACAGATCGATATCTGGCAGATAAAATTTACGGATTTCCCGCAGGCCCGGCGATGCTGATGGCGTCCGTGGGCAAAGTGAGCAGTCACGCAGAGGACTATGCCTCTGACTTCGATCACGATTTCGAAACTGCGACTCCGTACTACTACGAAGCCGATCTGCAAAGCTGGGCGGCCAAGGCCGAATTCACTGTAAGCCAAAGGGCCGCGTACTATCGCTTTACTTTTCCCGCGAGCGAGCATGCTCATCTTGTGTTGAGCATGAAGGCCGATTCCGAATTGACGGTGATTGGCAGTAACGCAGTGGAGGGCAGTGAGAAGGTCGTTGGGCCGGTGGGAGAAATCTCCGGCAAAGGCGGCGATAGCCGCGAGTACTTCTATGCGGAATTCTCAAAATCTTTTGCTGCATATACGACCTGGCAGGACGAAGAACTCACTCATGCGGCAAAACAGTCGGGCGACAGTATCGGATTTGTAACCGATACTGCTACTCATGCGGGAGAAGTGATCGAGGTGCGCGTAGGCATTTCCTACATCAGCGCAGAGCAGGCCAAGCGCAACCTGGAGCAGGAAATCCAGCCGGGGACATTCGATCAGGTGAAGGTGAAAGCGCGGGCCGTCTGGAACGAGGCTCTTGGCAAGATCGCTGTCACCGGCGGCGATGAACGGCAGCGGACTATTTTCTACACCGCGCTCTACCGGTCTCTTGGCCGCATGACCGATATCACCGAGGCCGGCAGATATTACAGCGGGTACGATCACTCGGTGCATGATGCGCAGGGCCACGACTTTTATATCGACGATGGTCTCTGGGATACCTACCGTTCTCTGCATCCGCTGCAGCTGCTGCTGGATGCAAGCCGGCAGCAGGATATGATCCGCTCCTATCTGCGCATGTACGAACAGAGCGGCTGGCTGCCTTCGTTTCCTTCCGTTGCCGGAGACCAGGCGGTCATGATCGGTCATCATGCGGCGGCGCTGATCGCTGATGCTTACGCAAAGGGCTATCGCGATTTCGATGTCAACGAAGCCTACGAAGCGCTGCGGAAAAATGCGACCCAGGCAACGATGCTTCCATGGCGGCGTGGATCGCTTACGAGCCTCGATCAGGTGTATTTTGACAAGGGATTTTTCCCGGCCCTGGCGTACGGCGAGAAGGAAACGGTGCCGGAGGTAACGGGCGAGCGTCGTCAGGCGGTATCGGTCACGCTTGAGAACAGCTACGACGACTGGTGTGTCGCTCAGCTTGCGATGGCGCTCGGCAAGCAGTCGGATGCGGCGTACTTCACAAAGCTCGCGCATAACTATGAGAATGTGTTCAATCCAGAGATACATTTCATGGCGCCTAAAAGCGCCGATGGCGAATGGGTGGCGCATTTCGATCCGAAACTGGGCGGCGGACAGGGTGGACGCGACTACTTCACAGAAGTCAATTCCTGGATTTATACCTTCAATGTTCAGCAGGATATTGCAGGATTGATTCGCCTGATGGGCGGCCGCGAAGCCTTCAACACGAGGCTCGACCGCTTATTCGTGGAGCAGTATGGCACTTCGAAGTTTCATTTTCTCGACCAGTTTCCGGATGCGACCGGCCTTGTGGGCCTCTATGCACAGGGCAATGAGCCCAGCTTCCACATTCCGTATCTCTACGATTTTTCCGGCGAGCCGTGGAAGACGCAGCAGCGTGTGCGTCAGCTCATGGATGTCTGGTACGGAGACGGTCCGCTCGGCATTCCGGGAGACGATGACGGTGGTGAAACCTCATCGTGGTACGTCCTGAGCGCGATCGGTTTCTATCCGGTGTGTCCGGGAAGTCCGGTGTATGAGATTGGAAGTCCTATCTTTGCGAAGAGCGTCGTCCGGCTGGGCAATGGAAAAGAATTTACGGTCATCGCGAATCATGTTTCGGCCAGGAATAAGTACATCCAATCAGCTCAGCTTAACGGTAAGCCGCTTAACCGGGCATGGTTTCAGCACTCGGACGTTGCTAACGGCGGTACGCTGACTCTGGAGATGGCAGATAAGCCAAACACGAAGTGGGGCAGCGCACCCGAAGATGCTCCCCCGTCGATGTCTGGCAAAGCGGAATAGTTCAGCATCTCGGTAGATTCCGGTCGGGATCGGTTCTTACTTCAATTCCACATCTATGCCCTTCGCCTCGTCCGCAGCAGTGAAGACAGTGCTCGCAGTAGATCGCTCGATGGATGCCGACGAAGCGGTTCCGTTCACAGAAGCGAAGTTTTGTTTCGGAGTCCATCCATAAATCTCGGTGCGAATCTCTTTCCACCATGCTGGATAGGTGCCTTCGTGCGCGCTGACGTGGAGGTGGAAGGCGTCTGTTGTGACTTCGCAGTTGAATTTCATCCGCAGGTAGTCGCCGTGTTGATAGGCGTATGTTTTACCGTCGTCGAGATACAGTTCTCCCTGGCAAGGTGCGGATGAGTTTGGACCACCGGCATAGACGCGCAGTGTGAGGGGACCTTGCGGTTTCTCGTAAACACTCTGTACTAACGGGGCAATGGGCAGGATCGCTCCAGCGCGCACGAAGACCGGCAGTGACGCGAGTTCGGGACGAACCTGGATGGACAAAGGCGGCTGGATCGCCGGATTTACCGGTTGCGGCGAGTCTATTGGCTGCGTCACGACAGGTTTGGGAACTCTTTCGCCGGTCCAATAGTCGTACCAGTCAGACGATGGGAACTCTATCGTATAGGCATCCAGTTCATCGGGGTAATGAGGGGGTGCGATCAACAGATCGGGCCCAAGGAGAAATTCTCCTGATGCGTCGGGGTCGACGTCGATGGGATGACGGTCGGGGATGGCGTGAGGGAATTCGAGAAATAATGGGCGCACCATCGGCAGTCCAGTGCGGGAGGTTTCGTCTGCAAGCGTGTAGAGGTATGGCAGCAGATGATAACGCTCCTCGATAAAATGCCTGCGGATGGCTTCCTGTTCCGGACCACCTACCCAGGGTTCCTGGTCGGCGGTGCCTTTTTCGGAGTGATCGCGATCGATGGGCTGGAAGGCAGCTATTTCAAGCCACTTTGTCAGTAGCTCGGTTGTAGGAGTGCCGGCGAACCCACCCACATCGGCGCCAGTGAAGGAGAATCCGCTCAGTCCGAGGTTCTCGATCATCGAGGTCGCCATGCGGAGATGGTTCCAGCTGCTGCTGTTGTCTCCTGTCCATGTTGTCGCGTAGCGCTGACCTCCCGCGTATGTGGCTCGTGTTAGCACGAAAGGTCGCGTATCCGGATCGAGTTTCTTCAGACCTTCGAATGTTGCGCGGGAATTCTGCATGCCGTAGACATTGTGAATTTCGGCGTGCGTTGCGGTGCGTTTGGCGAATCCGGTTTCGTCGATGCGGTGGACTACATCTTCGGGCATGGTTTTTGAAATAGTGTTGAAGACCGAAGGTTCGTTCATGTCGTTCCAGAATCCGGCGATGCCCAGGTCGTGGAAATTGCGATAGAGCGTGCCCCACCATGCGCGGCTCTGCGCCTGCGTGAAATCGGGAAAGACGCTGGGACCAGGCCACACGCGACCGGTGAAGACCGAGCCATCGGGATTCTTCACAAAATGATCGCCAGCGATGCCGCTGTCGTATGGCGCATAATTCTGGCCTGGTAGGTTGGCGATATGCAAATCGGTGATCGCGACCACGTGGAAGTTTTCGGCTTTAAGTTTGGCGATCATGCCCGCGAAGTCGGGAAAGCCCGTGCGGTCCACGGTGAATGGACGATTCTTTTCCTGAAAATCGATGTCGAGATAAATGGCGTCTGCGGGGATGTGGTCTGCGCGGAGGCGATCTGCGACTTCAAGCACTCGCGACTGCGGGTAGTAGCTGTAGCGCGACTGCTGGAAGCCGAGCATCCACATCGGTGGGAGCGGCGGTTTGCCTGTGAGCCACGCGTACGCTTCGACGACTTGTTTTGGAGTAGGTCCATAGATGAGGTAGTAATCCAAAGGACCATTTGCTGCACCGAACGAATACGCGGCAGCCGATTCTTTGCCGAAGTCAAAGCTGCTGCGCCAGGTATTGTCCATCAAAACACCGACAGCGCGGCCTGCTTTGAAGGTTATGAAGAAGGGAATCGCCTTGTAGATGGGATCGGTCGATTCCTGAAAGCGATAGGCGTCGGTATTCCAAAGGGTGAAGGCTTCTTCACGGCGATCGAGTGGGCCGGTTTTGTCGCCGAGACCGAAAAAGTGCTCATCGACACTCATCGTTTTATAAAGGCGAAATGCATTGCCATCGAAACGTGTTGGTTTCGCGTCCTGCTGGACGACATTGCCATTCAAGTCGCGGACTGTCAGGGTGAGATTCTTCCGGTCGATCTCGACCTGCAATGAGCTTGTGCGGAAACCGACATGATCGGCAGTGATCTCAGGCGTAGCGGCGACGGAGCTTTGCCGGGCATCCGCGAGGACGGCCCAGGAAGCGTCTTCCGGCAATTCTCCTTTTCGCGCAATGCGAATGCGCAGCAGATCATTGCGCAGCGCAACAATCTGTTCGCGAGCATCGCCATCCCGTACCTCGATTCCGTTCGGCAGCGAGGTAAAGCCGGTTACATGGCTCAAAGAGAAGGTATCGCTGGGCGGGGCAGGTTGTGCGCAGAGTGCGATAGGCCCGGCATTGAGAAACAGTACTGTAGAGAAGATCGCGAAGATCGAGCAGAACCGTCGCATGGCTGTTCCTGAATCAGATTTTTTGATACCAGAAGATCGCATCTGGTCTATCAGACGGGCCATTATGGCTCGTCGTCAAGTGGTTCAAGCCTTTTTTCGGAAAAGGTTCTGGCTGCTCGCAAACGCACGTATGCATCGAGCATTTGAACAACACCTTTCAGCGATTGCCCGCACCGGTTCGCAGGCGACGCGATTTCCAGTTTCTAACGAAGCCTGCTACGACTTGATTTCAGGGTAGGGTTTTCCCAGAAATACTGGAGCAAGATGGCGTTTGTAGAGGTTTTCGGTCACATTGCTGGCGATGATGGCTTCGTTCGCCTCCAGCAGGTCAAGGTAACGGCTTCCCATTTTTGCGGCGACTTTAAAGCCGACATGGAGCAACTGCCGCACGCTGCTGTTGTAAGCCGGTGACGTGGGATCGTGGCGCAAGGCCGAGGTGAATTGTTCTGCTGACCAGCCAGCTACTTCCTGCGGGAGCGGCAGTCGAGCGGGATCAATATCGATGACCGTTGCATATGGCGCGCATAGTTCTTCGCGGTGATCGTAAGCCTGCCCGTAAATTTCCTGCGCCAGATGTAGTCCTTCACCGCCCGCTTCGGCCAGTCCAATCAATTCTTCCAGCCAGGTGGTGCCGGCCGTTTTGAGGTGCACGCCAGCATCGAATTTCCGGATGGTGCGGTGAATGGGAGCATAGATGGAAAACTTGTCGCTGCCGGAATGGACGCTGAGCTTCAGATTCTGCGGCAATCCATACTCTTTGACCGCATGGGCGATGGCCGCGATATCGAGAGCAAACTCCTTCTCGAATTGTGCAACGTCTCCCACATAATCGACTCCCTTGTTGAATTTCCCGCTGAACTTTGGAGCGATGGTTTGCAGCGCAATACTATGGTCGGCGATGGCGGCGAGAATAATCAGCAACTCGGCGGGTGTTTGCGGCGAATCGGTCTCGTCCATCGAGACTTCGGCGACGAAGTTGCCTTTTCCCTTCTTCGCTTCGATCTTTTGATAGATGACTGCTGCCTGCTGCACTGCTGTCAGGTACTTGCGAACGGTTTCTTTCAGGAATTCGGTTTGAATCGTCAGGGGCTGATCGATGCCTTCGATCTTAATTTCTCCGGCCAGTTCCGGATGTCTTGCGACAAAAGCATCGATGGCCGCCGGGTCGGCAGGTTTTCCGATGAAGTCTGCGACATCGATGGTGTAGAAGTCGCAGGCAGCGAAGAAACGGTCTACCGTGGCAAGTCCGATATGATCAGCATCGCAGAAGTAGGGTTTAGACCAATGCAGCGCCTTTACCGCGGAGTTTGCTGCGGCGCGTGTCGCTGTGGGTTCGGAGCCTATGATCGTGTGTTCGCGGTTCGATTTATTCCAGACAGGTATGACCTCGACTCCGTCACGCGCTGCCAGAATGCAGGCCTGAAGCTGAGCTTTTGCCTGATGGGCAAAGCGGTCTCCGACCCCGATGGAATACTTCGACAATTCGACATTGTGGCTCAATGGTCCATGCTCCCCGACTTCAAGTGGTATGACCACTCTATCATGCGGGGGATGGGTCGATAGTGCACGGCACGCTGGATCGTTCAGCCCCGGTGCGCCAGTTCAGCGGTGAAGCCCATTTCCGCAATGTAAGCCTTGAGCTGGTCTTCTGTAACTGTTGCAGGCACATATTTGATTACTACGGATGCCTCGGGATAGCTGGCCTTGGCTGACACCACGCCTTTCTGCCGGAGAAGCAGTGTTTCCAGCCCAACAGCGCAGGTAATACAGGTAAATCCCTTCACTTTGTAGGTGATCGTCCGGGTGTCGCTCGCTTCCAGTGTGCCGAGTGCTGCCACTCCGCTCACGCCTGCGGCGGTCATAAGCTGGATAAATCGTCTCCGTAACATGTGCTTCTCCGTAAGTGATGTTTACTTCATCTATTTGGCAGTTGCAATGCCAGGCTCATACTTCCATGCGGTCTGGATACTGGCTCTATCTGAGAAGCGCGTATCCGTGTAGGCGGAAAAATCAAGCTTCTTGTCGAGAACGCCCGTTTCCATCATCAGGTCGCGCACCATGTCGAAATCAGCTTGGCGCGGAGAGAGATGGCTATAGACGACTCTGTCCAGAGGCTTGGTAAGCGCCCATCGCAGCAGCGCCGGTTTCTGGTTGTAGTAGTAGCGGCCGACAAAGTCGGCGGCATCTTCGCGGTAGGGTTTTCCTTTATCCAGCCACAGACCGGACCGGGCGATGCCGTCGACCAGAACCTGCACGGTTTCGGGTCTTGTATCGATCAGGTCCTGCCGCACGACGAGAATGCACGACATGTAATCCGGCCAGTAATCGCGCGCCTGGAAAAGAACGCGGCCAAAGCCTCCCATCTCCGCCTGCGAGGGAAAAGGCTCTCCCATGACAAAGCCATCGATGGCACCGGCGGCGAGGGCCCCGGAGACATCCGGTGGCGCCATCTCGACCATTTTGATATCTCCGGGCTTCATGCCCCAGACCTTCATCGCGCGAAAGAGGATGAGGCGCTCGTCGGAGAAGCGGCTGGGGATGGCGACCGTGCGGCCACGCAGGTCGGAGAATTTTTTTACCGGGCCATTTTTGCTTACGACCAGGGCGCTGCCGTAACGGTGACCGAGGTAGACAACTTTAATGGGCACATCCTGCGATACGAGGGCGATGGCCAGCGGAGCAACGATGAACGCGGCTTGCACTTTGTTGGAAATCAGAGCTTCCTTAATCTCGGGAAAGCCCTGAAACAAGCGAGGCAGAAAAATCTCGCCGTTTTCTGAAAACTTGGAGATGTAATCCGTTACGGGACAAGTGAGCTGGCAGGTGACTGGGACGTACGCGACGACGACTTTGCGCTTCGCGGGCGGACGGAAATCGTTCAGGACGGCTCCCCAATTGACATTCAGATAACCATGGAGCGCTGTGATCAGCACCAGCCATCCCCCCATGACGAATAGAACTTTGTTTCTAAGACTCATTACGGAACCCCCAGCGAACGGACCGCAACTTCTCCAGGCGGCGAAAACCGAAATCGAGCAGGAGGCCGATTACGCCGATGAGAAGAATGGCGGCAACCACGAGGTCATACCTCTTGCCGGAATTGCGCGAATCGATGACAAGATAACCCAGGCCGGAATCGACCGCAATCATTTCCGCTGCGACGACCACCAGCCATGCGATGCCAAGTGCGATGCGCAAGCCGACGAGAATCTGAGGAAGAGCGGCGGGGAAGACGACCTTTGCCAGAAGTTGAACGGGCGTGAGGCCGAAGTTGCGTCCGGCACGGCGAAAAACCGAGGGCACATTCGAGACGCCGTTGATGCAGGCGACGACGATGGGGAAGAAGGCGCCGAGAAAGATCAGGAACATCGCAGCTCTGTCGCCAACGCCGAATAGGATGATGGCGATGGGAATCCATGCGATCGGGCTGATAGGCCGCAATATCTGCATCACTGGATTCACGACCTGGTTTGCCGCGGGATACCAGCCGAGCACCAGCCCAAGAGGGATGCCGATGAGCGCCGCTGTTCCAAAGCCAACGGAAACACGGCGCAGAGAGTCGCCGATATCGTTCCACAGGACATGGTGCCGCAGCAACTCCGCCAGTCCTCGTTCTACATCGCGCGGGGACGGGAAGATCTTCGTGGCCGTCCAGACGACCGAGCAGTGCCATAACGCCAGCAGCAGCGCGGACGCAAGGATGGGCCAGAACAGCTTTTCCCATTTTCGTGGCTCTGCAAGCGAGTTCATTTTTTTTGCGCCAGACCAATCTGCTTGAAAATACTATCGCGCAACTCCAGATAGCGTGCGGAGCTGATATCGCGCGGATGCGGTATATCGATGTTTACTATCTGCCGGATTGTTGCCGGACGCGCGCTCATCACCACTACACGGTCTGCGAGCTGCACCGCCTCATCGATATCGTGCGTGACGAAGATGATCGTCTTGCGCTCGGTTTCCCAGATGCGAAGAAGTTCACCGCGCATGACCAGGCGCGTGATGGAATCCAGTGCGCCGAACGGTTCGTCGAGGAAGAGCATATCCGGATTGACGGCCAACGCGCGGGCGACTTCAAGTCGCTGCTTCATACCGCCTGAAAGCTCCGGCGGGTAAGCCTTTTCAAATCCCTCGAGGCCAACCATTTTGATGTAGTAGGCGATTCGTTTCTCTTTCTCTGCGCGTGGCAGCTTGAATAAGCCGAAGCCGATATTGCCTTCGACCGTGAGCCAGGGGAAAACTCCTCTTTCCTGAAATACAAAGATGCGTCGGGGATCCGGTCCATGAACGATCTCTGCGTCTGCGCGTATTTCTCCGCTTGTGGGCGACAGGAACCCGCCCATGGCATTCAGTAGTGTTGTCTTGCCGCATCCCGAAGGACCCAGCAGGCAGACGAACTCGCCGTCTTTTACCTCGAGGTTGATGTCTTCAAGGACAGGCGTACTCTTGCCACCGCGTTTGAAGACCATGCTGACATGGTCGACGCGGAGCTTTGTTTTTAATGAGGAAGCCAGCACAGCTTCAGCGACTGACACGCCTAGTCCTCCGAATATCCCCAGCGGAATGAACGCACCTTCTCGAGTGAGCGCATTCCCATATCGAGCAGTAAGCCGATAACGCCTATGATGACCATACCAGCGACCACAAGGTCATAGCGGTTGCCGGCGTTGCGCGCGTCTATGATCAGAAAGCCAAGGCCGGAGTTTACCGCGATCATCTCTGCGGCTACTACGACAAGCCAGGCGACGCCAAGCGTGATCCGAAGGCCGACAATCAATTGTGGAACCACCGCCGGATAAAAAACCTGGTAAACAAGGCGCACAGGTCCGAGGCCGAAGTTGCGGCCTGCATTGACGTACACTGCCGGAACGCTGCGAGCCGCGTTGATAGCGGTCAGTAATAAGGGAAGAAACGATCCAAGAAAAATGAGAAAGATGGCTGCAAGGTCGCCCACGCCAAACCAGAGAATGGCGATCGGTATCCACGCAAGCGGGGAAATAGGCCGGAGAACCTGGAGGATGGGATTCAAGGCCATCTCGGCCCGGCGATACCAGCCAATTGTCAGCCCGAGCGGTATTGCCAGGATTGCAGCCAGAAGAAATCCCCACGTCACTCGAAACAACGAGGCAACGATATATTTCACGAGCAATCCGTGCTGCGCGAGATCGGCGATGCCGTGAACGACTCCCCACGGTCCCGGCAGAAGATGCGCGGACTGCCTGCGGGCCGCGATCTCCCAGAGAATGAGCAGGATTGCGATCAATGCAAATGGACGAAGGCGGACGCCAATATTCGTAATCCCTCTCACGGTTTTACTGTTCTGATGATCTTAGCCGGGAGGCTCCGCACCGTGCCTCCATCAAAAGGTTGAGTCTAAGGTCAAGCTATGCGGGGAAGACAGTCTCGATCCAGGTTGACTACATTAGGTCGTATCGACATATAGAACGCCTCGGTTGTCATCCTGAGCGGAGTATGACGCGCTTTTTGCGTCCTACGCAGTCGAAGGATCTGCTTTCCCTGACTCCCGCTTACCGAAAAGAAAAGCAGATCCTTCGCCTCGCTCAGGATGACAATTCTTTGCTGAAATAAATACTTTCGCTTGCGCTTCTATGTCGATAATGCCCAGGAATTGCTTTTTCTCGTGCATGCGAATGGTTTTCGGAAGAGTGATGAGTGAGTGATCGTCTTCTGTCTCCGGATTCCATTGCTATATGTCTAGGAGAACCTCCAAAATAGTAGATTGCATGAGAATTCGGATACGAAATGACCGGGCTCTGAACAACCATACCTTCAGAATCAATCTCTTCCAGGGAAGACTCTTTGTCTGCATTTTAGCTCTGCTGGCCTGCCTCGCTGGGGGGTGTCATTCTGCTGCCCGCTTGCCCGATCCTGCTTCCAAGACGTATGCCGATTTCGTTTCCACGTTTTACGTCGGCCTGGCTGCGCTGCAGGTTGGCGATGATGTGCGCGCGGAAAGCAATCTGGGGAAAGCGACGCAGATCGTTCCCGGTGAGCCGGCGGGTTGGGCCAACTGGGGCATTCTGGCCCTGCGCCAACGTAGTTTTGACACGGCGGGGCAGCGGTTGGACCGGGCGCGCGAACTCGCGCCGAAGAATGACCGGATCTACTACCTGTTGGGGCTGTTGGAAAGCAATCGCGGCAACTCGCCCAAGGCAATCACCGATCTGCGCCAGGCAATCGAACTGAACCCGGCTAATTTGCGGGCAATTTACCAGCTTGCATCGGAAGTCGAGCGTCAGGGTGATGCGAACAGCGATGCAGATTTTCAGAAGCTCATGGAGCAGATTCTGGCGGCGCAGCCCAATAATCTTGCCGCACTGCTGGAACTGAGCAGGATTGCCGCGAAGCGTGGCGATGCGGAGACGTTGCGCTCCACCGTGGCCAGGATTGCGGCTCAGTCCGGCACATGGCCATCCGATGTAAAACAGCAGCTCGCAACTTTGCAGGCTACTGCTGCCGGGCCGGAACCAAGAGCAGCGGCAACGAGATCGATCTTTCTGCGGAATGTGCTGATGCAGGTGCCGGAGTTTCGCGCCAGTTTATCGGAGATCAAACCACAACCGGGAGAAGAGGCCATCCCTTTTACGCATTTTCTGCGTCTGGCCTCGCCGGTGTTTAAACCTGCTTCTCCCGATACGGCGATAACGTTTGCGCCTCAGCCTGTTGCGAACCTGCCTGCAGGAAAGTGGGGTTGGATCGGACCCATATCGCTCAATGGCTCGGGTGCACCGGCTGTCGCGGTCGCGAATGCGCGCGAAGTGCACTTGAATACGGGAGCCACTTTTCCGTTTCCGGGCGGCTCTGCGAATCTTGCGCCGTCGCCGGAAGGGATCTTGCCCATCGATTTCAATTACGACTTCAAGACAGATATTGTTCTGGCCGGTGCGGGTGGCCTCCGCTTTCTAAGGCAGGACAAGCCGGATGCTTTTACCGATGTAACCGCGCAGACGAAGCTGCCTCGATCCATCGTAGACAGTGCTTGTACAGGGGCATGGGCAGCGGACATCGAAGCCGACGGCGATCTCGATATTGTTGTCAGCGCAAAGCACGGGTCGCCTTTTGTTTTGCGGAACAATGGCGACGGCACGTTTCAGTCGATGCAGGTTTTTACCGGGGTCTCCGGTATCCAGCAGTTTGTGTGGGCCGATCTGAACGGCGATGGTAATCCGGATGCGGCATTCATCGATGGCTCCAATCAGCTTCATGTTTTCATCAACGATCGTTCGGGCAAGTTTCACGAGCAGGCAGTCCTCGCTGGCTTCTCAGGCGTGAAAGCGATTGCTGTCGCAGATGTGAATGAAAATGGCTCGCTCGGCCTGATTGCAGTTCGCGGAGATGGCAGTATTGTGACGCTATCCGAAATAAGCGATGGCGGAGGATGGACGACAGCGACGATTGCGAACGTGCCCGATGCCGGAAATTTCTTTACACATGATGTTCGTCTGCGTGTCGGCGACCTCGACAACAACGGTGCTTTCGATCTGCTGCTGGCTCAGGTGAGTGGCGGGCAGGGAGCGGCTATCTGGCTTCAGGACGCGCAGACCAAATTCGTGTCGATGTCCAAACCTGCAGATATGGGTTCGGTTTTCGATGCGGCCGATTTTCTGGGGACTGGGCGGCTCGATCTATTAGGAATTGCTACCGATGGTCAAGCCGTCGAGTTGGTCAATCGCGGGACGAAAAATTATCACTGGCAGATCATTCGGCCTCGCGCACGCCAGGCCACAGGCGACCAGCGCATTAACTCCTTCGGTATCGGAGGAGATATCGAGATTCGCTCAGGGCTGCTGGTGCAGAAGCAGCCGATTACGAGTCCGGAACTGCACTTCGGTCTTGGGGAACAAACCGAAGTAGATGTAGCCCGTATCGTTTGGCCGAATGGCTCGGTGCGCGCGGAGTTTGCTCTTAAGGCCGATCAGCAGATTGTGACGGAGCAGAGGTTGAAGGGTTCGTGCCCGTTCCTTTTCGCCTACAACGGCAAGGGAATGGAGTTCGTGAAGGATACAGTGCCGTGGGGATCGGCCATCGGCCTGCGCATCAACTCGCTCGGTCCGGCGCGCATTCAGGCTACGCAGGAGTGGTACAAGATCGGGCGCGACCAGCTTGTTCCGCGTGACGGCTTTTACGATCTGCGCATCACCGGCGAGTTGTGGGAGACCTATTACTACGACTACCTGGCGCTGATGACGGTCGATCATCCGGCAGGAACTGAGATATTCACTGACGAGCGCTATGCCGTGCCTGCAGTAAAGCTCGCGGTGACGGCAGTGGCTCCTCCGCAGCCGATTGCAGGCGCGATGGACGACAATGGGCGCGACGTGACTGAGACACTGCGGTCGCTTGACGGCAAATATCTGGATACCTTTGGGCGCGGACAATATCAGGGCGTGACTCGCGATCACTATGTTGAGGTTGACCTGGGAAAAGATGCGCCAACGAGTGGACCATTGTGGCTGGTTGCGCGCGGCTGGCTGCATCCGTCCGACTCTTCGATCAACATCGCGATGAGCCAGGGGCAGCATGAGTTGCCGCGTCCGTTGAGTCTTGAGGTTCCGGATGGACACGGCGGCTGGAAGGTGGCGAAACCGAATCTCGGCTTCCCTGCGGGCCGTAATAAAACATGCCTCATCGATCTGACGAATGTTTTTGTTCCCGGAACTCCGCGCAAGGTGCGTCTGCGTACGAGCCTCGAAGTGTATTGGGACTCGATGGAGTGGGCAAAGGGGCTGCCCGATACGACACTGAAAATCACGCGGCTAGCTCCCAGTGAAGCCGACTTGCATTACCGGGGCTACTCTGTCATTCATCAGGCCAATGCTTCTTCTCCGGAAATCCCCGATTACAACCACCTGCTGGCAACGACCCAGATATGGCGCGATCTGGCGGGCTACTACACTCGCTTTGGAGATGTGCGTCCGCTGCTGTCTGGTATCGATGACCGCTATGTCATCATGAATGCGGGCGATGAGTTGGCGCTTCGCTTTGCTGCTCCGGCACCGCCGCCAGCAGACTGGGTACGGGACTATGTGATTGCCGGTGATGGCTGGATCAAAGATGGCGACTACAACTCCACGTATTCGCAGACTGTATTGCCTTATCCCTATCATGCTCGAACGGTATACGATACGCCCCCGGGTAAGCTGAACGATGATTGGGTGTACCGAAACCACACCACGGATTGGCAGACGTATCAGACGCGCTATGTGACGGCGGATATTTTTAACAACGCCTTGAGGAGTAATGCTGGAAAATGAAGCGCGTACCCATTGCACGAATTTTGCTGATTGTATTTTTTGTAGGCCTCCTGCTGACTCCGATCGTCGTGAAGCGCGTGTCGTCTGCACGCAAGGCGTCCGCAACGACGCTGGATATCAGTTCTGCAGTGGCGAGGCATGGCTTCCATCTTGAAGAAGTTGCCCACGCTTCAGGAATCGATTTTGTTCACCAGGGACCTACGCTTGACCCGAAGCTTGCGCACATCATGCCGGAAGTTGCGTCGATGGGAGCATCGGTATCTATCGTCGATTTCGATCGCGATGGCTGGCCCGACATCTACGTGACGAACAGCGGGGAGGGCAGCAGGAATCATCTTTATCGAAACCAGCATGACGGCACTTTTAAAGATGTGTCAGAGGAAATGGGTCTTGCCGATGTCAACCAGATCGGGACCGGCGTCTCCATGGGAGCAGTCTGGGGCGACTATGACAATGATGGCTATGAAGATTTGTTTCTGATCAAATGGGGCCGCCCTGAGCTGTTTCACAACGATCAGGGACACGGCTTTACCCGCGTGAGCGAACAGGCAGAGCTGCCGCCGTGGATCAATGCAAATACCGCTGTCTGGTTCGATTACGACGGTGACGGACTGCTTGATCTTTTTGTTGGCGGCTACTATCCGGAAGACGTTGACCTGTGGCATTTGAAGTCGACACGGATGATGCCCGAGAGCTTCGAATACGCCAAGAACGGTGGGCGAAAATATCTCTTCCACAACTTGGGCAACGGGAAATTTGAAGAGGTCAGCGCGAAGATGGGGATCGTCAGCAGGCGATGGGCTTTGGCTGCTGCTGCCGCTGACCTGCGTGGCACCGGGCACCCCGATCTGTTTATCGCCAACGACTATGGCGTTTCTGAGTTGTACCTCAATGACGGTAAACGGTTCCATGACGCGGGTGAGCAGACCGGCGTGGGCTTCGCTCCCAAGAGCGGCATGAATGTAGCCTTCGGTGACATCTTCAATCAGGGACGATACTCCGTGTATGTATCGAACATCTCGGAAGACGGAGTGCTGATCCAGGGAAATAATTTATGGGTTCCCAAAGAAGGCACATCTGGTAATGACATCAAGTTTGAGAACCTTGCGCGCGATATGGGTGTCGAGCTTGGCGGATGGAGCTTCGGTGCTCAGTTTGGCGATTTGAATAACGATGGAACGCTCGATCTTTTTTTGACGAACGGCTACGTCTCTCTGGATCGCAAACGAAATTACTGGTACGACTTTTCCAAGGTTGCCGGCGGCAATTCATCGATTATCGGAGACGCCAAAGACTGGCCGGGGATGGATGGACGTAGCCTGTCGGGGTATCAGCAAAAGCACGTGTGGCTCAACGATGGCGCGGGCAAATTTGTCGATGTGGCCCAGGCAGTCGGAGTTGCGGACACGCATGATGGACGCGCCGTTGCGCTTGCCGATTTATGGAACCGCGGCGTGCTGGATGTAGTGGTCGCCAATCAGCGGGGTCCTCTGCTGCTCTACAAAAACACGGTCGCGCCGGAGAACAATTGGATTGAGTTTGCTCTGGAAGGAACGAAAAGCAATCGCAGCGCGATTGGCGCACAGGTGGCTTTGTTCTGGAATGGCCAGCAGCAGATTCAGCAGGTCTCCGGCGGATGCGGCTTTGCGGCGCAGAATGACCGGCGCCTGCATTTTGGGCTGGGCAAAAATCCGCAGATTGAGAAAGTGATCATCCGCTGGCCTTCGGGAAAAGTGCAGACGCTGAATAGTCTTGCGCCGGGCAAACTCTATAAGATTGAGGAGCCCGCATGAGCCAGCCAGCCACAACGACGCCCACGCCGCCAACACAGCAGACGGCCCAATGGAAGCAGTTTCTCAGCTTGGATAACCGCTTCGTTCCTCCGGTTTTTATTACGCTCATTCTGCTGGTGGGGCATTTCACGTTCGGCATTCTGGAGAGCTATCAGAAGACGCTGCTGGCCATCGGCACCAGCATCCTTGCGGAACTGGTGCTGAGCCGTATCTTTCTTCACAAGTGGCCGCATCTTGCGAGTGCTTACATCACAGGTATCAGCGTTGGCATTCTGCTGCGTTCGCCTGCCTTCTGGCCATATGCGCTGTGCAGCCTGCTCTCGATTACCTCTAAATATGTGTTGCGCGTTAAGGGCCGCCATATCTGGAACCCGTCGAACTTCGGCATTTGTGTGATGCTCTTCCTGGCATCGGAAGCCGTGGCCAGCCTGAGCATTCAATGGGGCAACAACCTGGGGGCGATGATTGTGATCTGGGCGCTGGGCACCGCAATCATCTGGCGTCTTCGTCGCTTTCACATCTGTGCTGTGTATGTTGCCTCGTTCATCGCGCTGGCCTTTTTACGCGCGTGGATAACGGGCGATCCCTGGCAGTCCGAAATTTCTCCGATCACCGGCCCGGAATATCAACTCTTCATCTTCTTCATGATCACCGATCCAAAAACGACGGTTCGCTCGAAGCTGGGGCAATGCATTGTTGTTTTCTTCGTGGCGGTTGTCGAGTTTTTTCTGCGACTGGATCAGAGCATCTATGCTCCTCTTTATGCACTCTTCATGGTCGGGCCGATTGCGTTGCTCCTTGAGATGTGGATGAATGCGCGCCGCTCAGATGTGAATGCTCCCGCGCCAGCATAGCTGCGGTATGGATGCGAAGATAGAAAAGGAAACCCGATTCATGCTGTCGCCCTTGCCGATTGTCCGCTTTTTGCCACTGATAGGCGTCTTGTTGATTCCTGGCTGTAAAGGGACACCCTCAACTCCGTCTACCCAGGAGAAGCCCACCAGTGTCAGCCGTCCAGCCGAGACGGTGACGCCGGAAACAAATACGAGTGCAGAGATTGCTTCTGCGCGACCATCCGGTCCTATCCGCTTTACGGATGCGACGGCGCAGGCGGGCATCCACTTCCGGCATAACAGCGGCGCCTTCGGGAAAAAATATCTGCCGGAGACGATGGGCAGCGGCGTATGCGTTCTCGACTATGACAATGACGGATGGCAGGACATTCTCTTTGTCAATTCCATGGCATGGCCTGGTCATATGAACGGCAAATCGTTCCCCGGTCTGTATCACAATAACCAGGATGGCACGTTCACGAATGTGACGGGACAGGCAGAGCTGACAGTAGAAATGTATGGCCTTGGTTGTGCTACTGCGGACTACGATAACGATGGCTTCGACGATATTTATATTACGGCGCTCGATGGCAACCATCTCTTTCGCAATCTAGGCGACGGAAAGTTCACCGACGTGACTGCCAAAGCCGGAGTGCGCGATCCTGGCTTTTCAACCGGCGCGGTGTGGTTCGACTATGACAACGATGGCAAGCTCGATCTGTTTGTCTCGCATTATGTGGAGTGGTCGCCGGCCACCGATCAATACTGCACCCTTGACGGCAAACACAAATCCTATTGCACGCCAGAGTTATACAAAGGCCAGAGCGCGACGCTGTATCACAACAATGGCAACGGCACGTTTGAAGATGTAACGAAGAAGGCTGGGCTCTATGATCCGTCCAGCAAGTCGCTGGGTATTGTCCTGCTCGACTATGACAACGATGGCTGGCTGGACCTGTTTGTTGCCAACGATACGCAGCCGAACAAGCTCTATCACAATAAAGGTAACGGCACATTCACCGATGAAGCATTTGCCACAGGCGTAGCCTTCAGTGATGCGGGTAAGGCGCGCGCTGGCATGGGCGCGGATGCCGCGGATTACGACCTGTCGGGCCATCAAAGCCTGGTGATTGGGAACTTCGCGAATGAGAGCATGGCGCTCTACAAGAACGATGGCTCGGGTTTGTTTACGGACAAGGCAATGACCGATGGGATCGGTCCAGCATCTGCCAGTTCGCTTACCTTCAGTACATTTTTCTTCGATTACGATCTTGATGGATTGCCGGATATATTTGCCGTCAACGGTCATGTCGCCGACGATGTAAGCGTTGTGACTCCGACCATTCACTACGCACAGCCGCCACTGCTTTTCCATAACAGGGGCAATGGAAAATTTGAAGATGTGACGGACAAGGTTGGTTCGGCATTGCGTCAACCCGTTGTGGGGCGCGGCGCGGCGTATCTGGACTACGACAACGACGGCGATCTGGACCTGGTGATGACCATCAACAACGGTTCTGCGAAACTGCTGCGCAATGACAACGGAAACCAAAACGATGTGCTGCGCGTGAAGACGATTGGTACGCGGTCGAATCGCGATGGAATCGGTACGAAGATTACGCTGAAAACGAATAAAGGTCTGCGGCTTTTCGGCATGGTGAAAGATGGTTCGAGCTATCTTTCGCAGAGCGAATTGCCGCTCACTTTCGGGTTAGGGAAACCCGACGGGGATAAGAACGTAAGCCTTGAAGTTGTCTGGCCGAGCGGCAGAAAAGAATCAGTCGCGAATATCAAGCCAGATCAGTTCATTACCCTTGAAGAGGGTAAGGGCATGATCTCCGAACAGCCAATCGTGTTTTCCAAGCCGCAGACGCACCCGTAGAGCTAAGGATAAAAGCCGCTGCTTTGCAGAAGCTGTGCAATCTCTTCGTGAGTGGCCGCCACTTTCGAGGCAGAGCGGAACAGGTCTTCCGCGTCGACGGGGTACCAGTGATGCCGGTCCTGCCTGCAAAGACCAGCCACGTCCAGCAGTTCAATTACGCGCAGAACGTCGGCAATCAGGATTTCTGAATCATGCTCTGATTTTGCGTGCTGAGCGCGCTCCAGCAAATTCCGGCACGCCGGACCGAAGGCCGGGTGATCGTGCAGAAGAAATGATGGTGCAAGGTGCGGTTTCTTTAGCCTCCGGGCTGTCTCCGAAAAACTGGCTGCGGCAAAGTAAAGCAGGGCGAGCGCAGAGAAGACTGGGAAACGATTCATGTTCGCATAAAGTCCTGCGATCAGGCGCGATGTTGCGTGCAGCTCGTCCAATGTCTGGACCGCATATTGCTGCAGACTCGCATGGAAACGTGGCGAGTCCCAGTCATGCTCCAGAATAGTGGCCAGTCTGTTGATACCCAGCAGCGTCAACGGAAATCCAGTCGAGAGCAGCGGATCGACGAACCCCGCCGCTGATGGAAGCAATGCCCAGCGATCTCCACAAACCGCGCCGCTCAGAAAAGATAGTTTTTGCGCGTGCTCGAATGGGCGCAAAGATTGAGCCTCCGCGAACTGTCCTTTGAGCGCAGGAAGCAAGTCCAGAAGTTGTTTCCATGCAGCTTCGCCATCTGCGAAGCGTAACTCCGCGGCTGTTTTATCCAGTGCTGCCACTCCGGCACTGGTCTTGCCATTGTTAAAGCGCAGCACCCATATCCAGCCACCATCGAAGATGTGGTGAACAGCCGCGTCTTCGACAGAATACGGAGGTGTTTCCGAGAGCCGTTCGATCTGCCCGAGACGCTTTACGCCAGAAAAATGGCTGTAGAGGGCCTGGGTCGCAGGGTAATTCGGTAGCGGCGTTTCAGAAAGCTGCAACGCGCGATGCAGAAACCCGCGTGGACCCGTGGCGTCTACCACAAACCTCGCACGAACAGTTAAGCTTCGGCCACCTTTGTGTCCTTCCAGAGTCGCGTCACCATCGGATACAGAGAGTTTCTCCAGCCTGGCTTCATCGATGTAATCGACGCCCAAAATTTGTGCTTGCTGCACAAGAAAGGCATCGAAGTCGGCGCGATACCAGTGCGTGTCCGCGATTCTGTCGTGAGGGCTTGCGGCGACCAGCAGCTGCCTGCTCCGGTCCAGGACTGGTGTGCCCGACTGGCCGAGCGTGTGGTGGTAAAAAGTAAAGCCGCGCTTAAGTCCGCACGCCATATCCGGATAATGCTGCTGCCAGGTGCCCCACTTCGACAGAGGCTTGATGGCGGGTAAATCGTAGCGAGTGGCCAGGTCTTCGAGAAGCAGGTTGGAAAGAGGCGTCGATGATTCGCCGATCATGAAGCGTGGATGCTTGCCGCGTTCGAGTAAGACGACCGAAAGCCCAAGGCGGTGAGCAATCATCGCCGTGAGAGAGCCTGCGAAGCCCGACCCAACCACAGCGATATCGTATCTGCGATTCAACGGCTGCCTTCACAGCTGACGCATGCCACGGGCGGCGGAATATGCTGGCTTCGATTCATTGCATGCAGATGAGCT
Source organism: Terriglobales bacterium (assembly GCA_015655315.1). Taxonomy (GTDB): domain Bacteria; phylum Acidobacteriota; class Terriglobia; order Terriglobales; family Acidobacteriaceae; genus Alloacidobacterium. The sequence continues at coordinate 10,934 of JAATFH010000119.1, read as the reverse complement.
ATGCGCTGGCTGCGGCACCCCATGCATTCATCAGGCTTTAAGGGCACGTCCCAAAGATCGGCAAAGACGCGGCCTTTGTTCAGCCCTATGCCATATTCCGCTGCGGCCTCCAGTACTTCAAGACGAGGCGGCGTGAACTCGCCTTGCCGCGCTAGTGAGTCCATCGCTCCGTTGCCGCCGCGCGTGGGAATCAACGTTGCGGCGGTTGCTCCGCAGTCAAATGCGAAGTCGAGGGAGCGCTGCGCCCAGTAGAGTGCTTCCGCAGGTTCCATGAACGGAGGCTGGACCAGGATGAAGACGCGGAGGTCCATTGCGTTGCTCTGCAGGAATCGCGCTGCTGCGGAAAATTGATCGAGAGTCATCCGTTTATTCAATCGATCCAGAATCTCCGGATGAACTGTTTCCAGTCCCATGGCTACTTCTAACTGACCTTGCAGCAGGTCACGAAATTTCAGGCACGCGGCTCCAACCAGCGCCGGATGACTTTCAACGATCGTTCGCTCAAAGGATTTAACCTGGGTCGCAATTGCGGGGTAGTCTTCCGGCGGAATTGCTTTCAAGTCAAAGAAGCTGCCGCTGTTGTAGAGCTTGATCTGCCGGGCTGGTGCCAGTTGTGCCAGCGCATAGTCGATCTGTGCGGGAATTGCTCCGGCAGGCACGGTTTCGGTCAGTGTGTTGCGCCAGAGATCGCACATCAGGCAGCGCCACGGGCATTCGCGGTTCGTCAAAAATAGCGTGGCCACCGGTACTACTTCTCTCGTCGCCGAGCATTCTTCTTCCACAAAGAAAGCATAGGGGCGATGCGGATCGAGTATGTTACGCGTTGGGCGTTGCGACAGAATCCACCTGTCGCGTTCTGCCGTCTGTGCTGGATACAAGGACGTCGGCATCTTCACTGATACAGCGAGAGAAACTGCTTTCGATATTCGGCTTCACGAAACGGCAATTTCCGACGCAGCGTGTCTTCCGGCAACGCGCCGTGCTGGAAGCGGCGCTTGGGGAAAACGGGCATCTTCATGCCGGTCAGTTTTGCGACGCCGCGCGAGACGATCTCACCCTTCAACTCATAAAGCCGCTCTACGCTGTAATCCGTCAACTGGATGAACGGAATTGCCTCGGCCACGGCAACGACATTTGGCCGTGTATAGGGACTGAAGCCAAGAAAACTAAAGTGATGTGCCGGAGCATACGTCCGCGTGTACGAACGGCTGAGACCTCCACTGTAGGTCAGCGAATGTTTAATCTTTCCGACGCCCCAGCCTTCCTGGTACAGCAACCGATTGTGAACTACGCTGCGAATGGTGAGTTCAGGATTCTCCTCGATGGGGTAGTCTTTGAGATTTTCGTCCCCGCCATCGCCATCCAACAGGTAGCGCCAATCCGGGTAGCGCTCGCGGATTCCGTGGCAGAGCGCCAGGGCCATCGTGGCCGATTCGATATCGAGCGCCTTGTAGTCTTCTACGATGCGTATTGTCTTCTGTGCATCGAGTGCCGAGGCATCCGTCTCTACGGTTTCAAGAAACAGGCCCAGACCGAGAGCATCGAGAAACGCGCGTGCCTGTTGCACATCGGGACCATTGCCGAGGTCTAGCACAAAGGCCTTGAGGCGGCTTAAATTCATGCCGCGTTTTTGCATGACATGATAGGCGGCAAGAAAAACGCTGCCACTGTCGATACCGCCGGAAAAGCAGACGCCAACGGGCGCATCGAGGGGCACGCGGCTGAGCCATTGGGATATTTCTTCAGTGAGGGCTGCGACGTATGCCTCTCCAATGCGGTCAAGGTCCGGAGGCAATGTGCCGAGTTCTGGCGTGAAAAAGCGCGTGTAGACAGGGTCCGGGTCGGGGCAGCCTACCAGTTGAATCTCGACGAGATGATGGGCCGGCACCATCCGTGTATAGCTCGGATGGAACTGGCCCTCAAGCCCTTCGCTCTTGAGCCAGCGATAGATGGTGTCAATGCGAGAGGCGACGATCAGCACTGGGCCTTCCTGCCGTTTTGCCAGGAAATAGCGCATCGGCCGGTCGAGTGAGCGCGCCATCCTCACAGTCTTTCCGGAGCGCCCGATGAAGGCAAACGATCCCTCAACGCCGCGAATGGCGTCGGCCGGTTGTTCGAGCAGCAGGCGCCGCGCTTCTTCTACCGTGAGGTTGTATATCTGGTTTGTATCCGGCTCGATGAGATCGATGAGTTTTTCGACGTATTGCTGCACTGCAATCCTCTGATTGGGCTTAACTGCAACAGTTTACGCTCATTCGCGCTCGCTGGTCGCGGGTTTCGTACCGGAGCAACGACGTTTTTGACCGTCGATGATCGTCGGCTGTGTCTTCTATAATCGGTTGCGTCAATGCGAGCTTACATCTTTCGATTCTCAGCCACCGGAAATCCCCCTAACCGTTCTTTCGCAGTTCGCAGACCCATGCGTGAAGTATCGATGCGGATTTGTTTCGCAGCCCTCATCCTGTTGGGTTTCACGGCATGGTTGCCAGGAGCAACCGTTGATGTAGGCCACGATCCAGTTGTCGCGGCCCGGCTGAACAATACGGGTGTGGCGCTGATGAATCAGCAGTTGATGGAAAAGGCATTGGCGAAGTTTGAAGAGGCGCGAAAGGCCGATCCCACCTCCGCTGTGCCTATTCTGAACCAGGGGATCGCGCTGCTCTATTTGCGCAAGCTGCCGGAAGCTGAACAGGCGCTGAGGCAGGCGGCTGCAATCGACCCGAATAATGTGCGCATCTGGTACAGCCTTGGACTGACGCACTTTACCGGCGATAATCCTACGCTCGCCATCGATGATTTCAAGCACGCCATTAAAGTCGATCCCGACGACGCGGACACCTATTACTATCTTGGCTCCGTGTACCTCAATCTGAAGGATTACAGCAGCGCGATCGCGCAGTTTGAGAAAGCTTCACAGTTGAATCCGCTGCACGCCTCGGCCCAGTTTGGGCTGGCCAGTGCATTGCAGCGCTCTGGCAAAGTAGCCGAGGCACGCGAGCACCTAAAGCGCTTCCAGAAAATTACGCAGACAAAAATTGGCACACCTTTGACCGTCACTTATGGCGAGCAGGGCCGCTACGCTACCGTTCAGGACATGCTGGCTCCGGTACAGCCCGTGGGAGCGATGATACCTGTGCAGTTTGTAGCCGCGAATAGTGCGGCAGCACCTGCGAACGACTCACCCGTCACAAAGAATGCGATGGGCGGAGGCGTATGCATTCTGGATGTAGAAGGCAAGGGCGAAAAAGATGTTGTTGTTATGGGCGATGGTGATGCGGCCACTCGCATCTATAGATCCTTGCCAAATGGCAGCGTGGAAGAAATTCCAGCACAGCCGACAGGACTTTCAGTCAGCGGTCATGGAGTTTCGTGCGCGGTCGGCGACTATGACAACGATGGTCAGCCCGATCTGGCAGCTGCTCTGAGCGATCGAGTCATCCTCTTCCATAATCTCGGGCACGGAAAATTCGCCGATGTTACGAAGACTGTCGGCATCGAGCAGTTAAATCACCCGGCAGGGTTAACGTTTGTCGATTTCGATCATGACGGTGATCTTGATCTCTTTGTGACCGGCTCTCCACTCGCGGACGGAAAAAATTCAAATATTCTCTGGCGCAATAACGGTGACTCCACGTTCGCCGAGTGGACCGCTCCTACAGGGCTGGCAGGAGACGCATCTACAACCAGCGCGACGCTTTCAGATATCAACAACGATCGGGCAGTCGACCTGGTTGTGACGGGGAGCGGAAGCGCGCCGACGATTTATGAAAACAAACGCGAAGGTGCTTTCCAGGCAGTACCGCTCTACGCCGATGCCGGACTGTCCCCGACGCTGGGTGTCTACGTTTTCGACTTCAATAAAGATGGATGGATGGATGTAGTTGTCACGCATGCAGGCGCTCCGGGAATTAGTCTCTGGCGAAATGTGGAGAGCAAAAAGTTTGAGCGCGTGCCGCTGCCTATCGCTGGTGCGACGGCGGCGTGGGGCGTAACTGCGATCGACATCGATAATGACGGTTGGATCGATCTGGCGGCGATTGTTGAATCTGCGAACGGGCCGGAGCTGCATGTGTGGCGCAACCTCGGTCCACAAGGGTTTGAAGACGTAAGTGATGCCGTTGGCTCCGGCAAGTTGACGCTCGGAAATCCCCGTTCTGTCATCGCCGCCGACTTGGACGGCGATGGTGCTGCCGATCTTATCGTGACGCAATTGAATACTCCACCGCTTATTTTGCACAATGTCGGGGGGAACCGGAATCATTCTCTGCGCATCGCTCTTACCGGTTTGGCCGACAATAAGTCGGCGATCGGTACGAAGGTGGAAGTGTTTTCGAATGGCCGCATGCAGAAGTTCGAAGTGGTTGGCGGCAGCGGATATCTGAGCCAGGGCTCAACGGAGATTCTTGCCGGTCTCGGGCAATCCGATAGCGCCGACGTGGTTCGTTTGCTGTGGCCGACGGGTGTTCCACAGGACGAGCTGGATGTTGCGGCCAGCAAGCCTGTCGCGTTGCAGGAACTCGACCGCCGCGGAAGCTCTTGCCCGGTGCTGTTTGCATGGGATGGCAGCAAGTACCAGTTTGTCTCGGATGTCATCGGTGCGGCTTTAGTTGGGCATTGGGTGTCGCCTACGTCGACTAATAAGGCGGACCCTGATGAATGGATCAAAGTGGACGGTTCTCAGTTGAAGGCGAGAAATGGATACCTCAGCCTTCGCTTTGTCGAACCGATGGAAGAGATCAACTATGTCGATCAGTTGAAGCTCGTAGCCATCGACCATCCGGTGGGAACAGAAGTTTACCCAGACGAACGTTTCCTGAATGAACCTCCTTTCGCTTCAGGAGCTACTGTTGTTGCTTCTCCGCAGGCGCGGACGCTTTCAGGTGCCTGGGACGATCAAGGGCGAGATGTTCTGACTCTTCTTGCCGCGCGTGATCACAAATATGTTCGCGACTTCACGAATCTCACGTATGCGGGCTATGCCAACATGCACACACTTACGCTCGATTTAGGCGACTGGTCGCCGCGGAATCCGTTGCGCCTCTTCATGCATGGGTTCATCGAGTACTTCAGCGCGAGTTCGATGTATGCGGCCTGGCAGGCGGGTCTGCAGCCGATTTCTCCATTTATCGAAGTGCAGCTGCCGGACGGGAGCTGGAAGCGCATCGTCGATGATATGGGCTTCCCGGCAGGGCTCCCGCGAACGATTGTTGTCGATCTCAGCGGGAAACTACCTCAAGGCGCACGCCGTATTCGCATCAAGACAAACCTGCAGATTTATTGGGATCAGGTGCTGGTCGACAACGGGCCGGAAAGCATAACGAACGCCAGACGAACAGAGTTGTCTTTAGCGACGGCGCATCTGGCATTCCGTGGATACCCGCAACAGGTAGACGGCGAGACTCCCGGCGATTTGACGTATCACTACGACCGCATCAGCGCGACAGGTCCGTTCCAGTGGCAGCGCGGCAGCTATACGAAGTATGGCGAGGTAACGGCGCTGCTTCAGCAGGCGGACAATCACTATGTCATTTTCGGAAGCGGCGAAGAGATCGATGCCGAGTTCAGCGATGGATCGTTGCCGGCGTTGCCTGCAGGCTGGAAGCGAGACTATTTCTTCTATGCGAATGGCTTCGTCAAGGACATGGATTTTTATGAGGCGATGCCGTTTACCGTTGCGCAGATGCCATTCCATGAAATGAGCGGTTATCCGTATCCGGCGAAGGAGCATTATCCGGAAGACAACCGCTCCTCAAAGTATCAACTGGAGTGGAACGACCGGTTTGAGTCAGGAGATCGCAAGCAGCGGTATCGATTCGACTATGTGCCGGTTGTGTCGCAGCCGATTACGCATTAGGAAAGAAGTTTCAGGCCAGGCTTCGTCTCATGCGAGCGGAGGCGGACGATAGCCGAAATCTTTTTCGACCGCTGCCGCGACGGTCAACACCAGTTCATCGTCAAAGGGCCTGCCAGCGATTTGTACGCCGATGGGAAGCCCTTCGTTGGAGCGTCCAACGGGAACGACTGCGGCTGGTGCAGCCAGCATGTTGAACCATTGTGTATAGCGCATCGCATCGAGATATTGCAGCTTGCGTCCTTCTACAATCCATTCGCGCTCTCCGTGGCGAAAAGCGGGGATCGAACACACCGGCAACAGCAGCAACGGAAACTGCTGCATCTCCGCGAGCAACTGGCTCCGCACAGCATCGCTATACGACCAGGCGTGTAGCAGCGATTCCGGCGTCAGCGGCGTTTCTGCCTCGGCAATATCGAGAAAATTGCGGAAGGTGGGGCTGAGCTTTTCGGTGTGCTCACGCGCGGTGTGCGCGTGAAACATGGCTCCGCACTGTACAAAGAATATGTGCCACAGCCTGCGCGCCTCTTCCAGAGAAGGCGGACGAAACGGGCTTACCTGAAAGCCCTGCCGCTTCAGGCTTGCAGCCGCATCGCGTATTGCCTGGCGTGTCTCGGAAGTGACCGGAGTCAATCCATCGTCCTCGAACCATCCGATGGGAACCTGCTTTGCCTCGGAGATCGGTACACTGCGTATGCTCACTGGAGCGCCGGTGGGATCGGCGAGATACCTGCCTGCGACTGTCCGGAAAAGCAACTCAACGTCGGCGACGGTGCGCGCCATCGTTCCTATGGCGCCGAGTGTCGAAAACGGGCCGGTGCAAGCGGGGAGATGGCCATCTGCCGGTATGCGGCCGGAAGTTGGCTTCAGCGAACAGATGCCGGAAAAATGCGCCGGTTCGCGCACAGAGCCGCCGCTATCGCTGCCCAGTCCTCCGGCGGAAAGTCCCGCCGCGATGGCTGCGGCCTCTCCGCCGCTCGATCCGCCTGCGGTCCGCTCCAGCGCCCACGGGTTGTTCGTTCTTCCGTAGAGGAGATTGTCTGTCTCATAAGCCATCAGGAACTCAGGAAGGTTTGTCGTTCCCAGAATCACGGCACCCGCGCGGCGCAGACGTGCTACCGCCTCGGCATCGTGCTGCGGAATGTGTCCACGATGAAGCAGGCTGCCCATCTCGCATCGATAGCCTTTGGTTGCGATGGAGGCCTTTACCGTCAGCGGCAAACCCGCCAGCGGCCCACTGCGTACATCGCGCGCCTGCTGGCGAACGCGGTCCGGATCGAAATCGACCAGTGCGTTGAGCACAGGATTCCATCGCTCGATGCGGGCAATGTGCTCTTCCGCCAGTTCAAGAGGAGAAATTTTCTTTTGCTGCAAAAGAGCAAGCTGTTCGGTAGCGGGAAGCAGGGCAAGGCTCATAGGCTTAAGTACACATTCTCTCAACACCGGCCATCTTTTGAACAAACATACACCGGTCATGCTCATAGCACTTACAGAATCGATCGGAATCAATAGAATCAAGCAAAGGAAGCTGATTGAGGCTCAGTGCATGGATATTCTGACTCATGCCGAGCCATGCGCGTCATGCAAAGTACACATCTCGATTGGGAACTATTTCTACGCAGGCCATCCATCCTTTGTGATCGCGATGCGATCAGCCGTGCGATCAACGGCAGACGCGTCCTTATTACAGGTGCAGGCGGGTGCATCGGTTCCGCACTGGCAAAAGAATGCGTGCAGCTTCAGGTGGAGAGTCTGATCCTGCTGGACTCTTCGGAAAAAGGCATCTTTGAGCTGGACTGCGATTTGATCGAAGCGGGCAGCAATATTCCCTGCACCTCTATCGTCGGTGACGTATGCGACGAAACGCTGCTGGACGAGACATTCGCCATGCATCGGCCCAACATCGTCTTTCATGCTGCTGCATGTAAGCACGTGCCGCTCATGGAACAGAACCCGATTACGGCGGCGCGGACCAATGTAATCGGAACGCAACGGGTTGCGGCCGCTGCCGTACGTCATACAGCTGAGCAACTCATCCTGCTTTCGACAGATAAGGCCGTAGATCCGGTCAGCATCATGGGCGCGACAAAACGAATCGCCGAATTAACCGTGCTTGTGAATTCCAGGCGTACGCGGATGAAGGTGGTGCGGCTGGGCAACGTGCTGGGTTCTTCCGGCAGTGTCGTCCCCTTCTTTCTGAAGCAGATCGCGCAGGGTGGTCCAGTTACTGTTACGCATGCAGAGGCCACTCGATTCTTCATCACTCTTGGTGAAGCTGTTTCGCTGTTGCTGTCAGCCGTGCCTGTTGAGCACGATTCGGCAGTGCTCATCCCTGAGCCGGGAGAAGCGCGGCGTATCAGCGAGTTGGCGAAATTCCTTGTCACGCATACGCGTGCGCAGCGGTCCCCTGACATTCCCATCACGTTTACTGAGCTTCGCTCCGGCGACAAGCTCCACGAACGTCTGTTGTCAGATGACGAAGTGTTGATAGGAAGCTCAAGGATGCCACTGCACGTCGTCAGCGGTCCGATCCCATCGCAGAGAACGATCCATCAGGCGCTCATACAGATTGCGGAAGCAGTCGAAAACCGCGATCTTGAAAATCTTATACGTGCGGTTTGCTTCGCGGTTCCCAGATATCAACCAAGTCCATTGTTGCTGTCTCAAATACAGCTCTCGTACCGGAATCCTCAATGAAACGCAAAATCGCGGTGGTAACCACTTCCCGTGCCGATTACAGCCATCTTTTCTGGCCGCTGAAGGATTTGCAGGCTCATCCTGATGTCGACCTGAAGGTGATTGTGTTGGCATCGCATCTTTCGCCTGAGTTTGGCACTACCGTGCGTGAGATCGAAGCCGATGGATTTCCCATTGCTGCGAAGCTGGAGTGTCTTTTAAGCTCTGACACCGATGTGGGCATGGCGAAGAGCATTGGCGTTGGTGTTCTTGCGCTGGCTGATGCGCTTGGGCAGATGCGGCCCGATCTGCTGCTGCTCATTGCGGATCGATATGAGATGCTGGCCCCGGCCTCGGTGGCGCTCGCATTGCGCATTCCTATTGCGCATATCGAAGGTGGCGAGATCAGCGAGGGCGCGATCGATGATGCCGTTCGCAATGCTCTTACCAAGATGAGCCATGTCCATTTCACATCGACAGAACCGGCGCGGCAACGGGTGATCAACATGGGAGAAGAGCCCTGGCGCGTGCACCGCGCTGGTGCTCCGTCGTTGGACCATTTACGGCGCAGTCGGTTGTTGACACGGGAAGAACTCGAAGAGCAACTGCAGATCGATCTGGCTACGCCTCCGATTCTGATTGCCTATCATCCGGTTACGATTCTTCGCGATACGACGAGCGAAGCCGATGCCCTTTTCGCAGCACTCGAACAGCTCGCGGAACCGCTGGTGTTCTGTTATCCGAATGCCGATGCAGGCAGTCGCATGCTGGTCGAGCGCACAGAGCGGTTTCTCAAGCATCGGGGGCAAGGACGCCTATTTATCAATCTGCCTGTGGTGACGTACTGGAGCCTGCTGTGTCGCGTAAAGCTCATGGTTGGTAACTCCAGCAGCGGCATTATGGAGACCGGCTCGTTCGCGCTGCCTACGGTCAATGTCGGCATGCGGCAGCAGGGAAGAGAGCGTGCGGCGAACCTGCTGGACGCGGCTCCCACAACGGAATCCATTCTCGGCAAGATCAACGAGGCGCGAAGTGCTGCGTTCCTGCAATCGATCCGGGGGATGACCAATCCTTATGGAGACGGCCATGCCGCTGAGCGGATCGTGCAGGTATTGACGACTCTGCCGCCAGCGGAACAGTTGCTCATAAAGCGTGGTACTCCAGCGGAGTGCGCATGAACATGCCCTTATCACCGCCGGATGCGTGCTCTGACTGCGGTTTCAGCCGTCAACTCGCGCTCTTGAGTTGGGAAACTGATCGCGCTGCATCTTTCCCGGATTTCCCCGGTGTGCGCTACACTTGACAGTTGCGTTGCGTGACGCAGCAGCAGATATTCTGCGAAAATTGAACGAGAGAAGCTACAGGCCGTCATCGGAACCTTCAATGCAAGATCTTCTTATCTGTCAGCGATTTACGGACGGATCGGTTCTCGCATGCTCTCCAGGAAATGAATGCTATGGCTATGAAACTGGCAATTCCCGCACAGGCGGACTTTACGGAAGAAGTCGCAGAGTGGATTGAGGCCTTCGACCAGATTGTGGTCGACGAAGGCCCGGAGCAGGCAGCGGAGCTGATGGGCGCGCTGCGGCAACGAGCACGCGAAGCAGGCGTCAACACCCCCGGCGAAATTCGAACTCCCTACCTCAATACCATTCCCAAACATGATGAAGTGCCTTACCCCGGTGACCGTCAGATGGAGCGCCGCGTGGAGAGCCTTATCAGGTGGAACGCGATGGCCATGGTGCATGGCCAGAACAAGAAAGATGCGGGTATCGGCGGGCATATCTCCACATATTCGTCCCTGGCAACGCTGCTGGAGGTGGGCTTTAATCACTTTTTCCATGCCAAATACGGCGATCAGCCGGGAGACTTCGTCTACTTTCAGGGCCACGCCTCGCCGGGCGTCTATGCGCGCGCATATCTGGAAGGCCGCCTGACCGACGATCATCTGAAGAATTTCCGTCACGAACTGCGCGATACGCCTGGGCTTTCGTCTTATCCGCACCCGTGGCTGATGCCGAATTTCTGGCGTTTCCCGACGGTTTCAATGGGCATCGGGCCGCTGAATGCGATCTATCAGGCGCGTTTCATGCGCTATCTTGAAAGCCGCAACCTGATCGAGAAGACTCCGCGTAAAGTCTGGGCCTTTGTTGGTGATGGCGAGACAGATGAGGTTGATACGCTGGGTGCGATCAGCGTCGCTTCGCGCGAGAAGCTCGACAATCTGGTTTTTGTCGTCAACTGCAATCTGCAGCGCCTGGATGGGCCGGTACGCGGCACCAAGCGCATCATCGATGAGCTGGAAGGCATCTTCCGCGGCGCTGGCTGGAACGTCATCCAGGTGGGCAGGGGCTCGGCTAGGGGTGCGCTCATTGCGCGTCACCACACGAGGTTGCTGCTGAAACGC
>JAATFH010000284.1 GCA_015655315.1 Terriglobales bacterium | reverse complement strand
TGAGGCTCGATGGGCAGACTCGCTCTTTCCCTTGTATCCAAACGCACCATCCAACCACTGATCTTGCCGCACGACCGCAAGGAATGCACCATGCCAGACGGAATCCATACGCAGCGTCCCGGCGGGCACATCCACGCCCCCGCCTCTGTTTCCAGGATCGCAAGCCCCCGGTCGAGACCACACAGCTGTCCCTCAGGATGGTTGTGAGCGGACGTTTGCCGGATTGCAGCTCGCGGCAGCTCCCACGCGACGACGCCCAACATTTCCAGAACATTTGGCAGTCTCGGGTCATTCTTTGGCATATACGGTCAAGCGTCGCACAAACGATCTTCCTAGACTACATATAGAGGAGCACTCCTATGAAAGCAGCCATCGTAACGTCCGCAGGTACGAAACCCACCTTTGGCGAGTTCCAGAATCCCGTCTCGCGTGAGGGGCTCGAAGCCATCACCGTAACAGCGGCCGCTTTGACCAATCTGACGAAAGGCCGAGCCGCGGGCTCGCACTACAGCGCGGACAACCACTATCCCTTTGTTCCCGGCGTGGACGGCGTCGGAACCCTTACCGACGGTCGCCGCGTGTACTTCGCCATGCCCGAAGCTCCCTTCGGAGCGATGGCGGAGCAGACCCTTGTCGACCCGCGCCGTACCATTACCTTGCCCGACAACCTCGACGATGTGGCCGCGGCCGCATTGGCAAATCCGGGCATGTCCTGCTTCGCCGCGCTGATCGAACGCGCCCGCTTCCAGGCCGGCGAGACTGTCCTCATCAACGGTGCAACCGGCTCTGCAGGTGTCGTCGCGGTTCAGGTTGCGAAACAACTTGGAGCAGGAAAGGTGATCGTCACGGGGCGCAACGCGCACGAACTCGACACCCTGCGTTCGCTCGGCGCTGATGTCGTCATACCCTTTGATCTTCGCTCTGAAAATCCACAAGGCGTCGCACACCTCGAACAAGCCCTTACTGCCGCATTTGCCGATGGGCTCGATGTCGTTGTCGATTACCTCTGGGGAACCAGCGCGCGTATCATCATCGTCGCAGTCGCCAAAGCGGTTGAAGACGCACATCCTGTTCGCTTCGTCCAAGTTGGGGAAGCCAGCCGCGAACCTGTGGAGTTGCCAGCCGCCGCATTACGCTCCTCGGCCATCCAGATCATGGGTAGTGGGCTCAAATCTGTTCCCCTGCCCAGGCTCCTGGAAGGCATCCGCCAGACCTTCGATCTGGCCGCGCAGGGCAAGCTCTATCTTCCTACTGAAGTCGTCCCGCTTTCGACGGTCACCGAAAATTGGGAAGCTTCCGGTAAGCCGAGGCTGGTTTTCACGTTGACGTAGTTCGCATGGCAAGGTACGCATGCCTGCTTCGCAATCGGCGGTAACAACAGACAGCCGGATAACCGCTACGAAAGGAAATTTGTCATGATCGTCACCAGCCACGCGATGGCCCCATAAAGGATGTCTCAATATCAATGGGGCCATAGCGGTATCGGATGAAGCGGAGCCTATGCGGCAAGCGTTGGTCGATGCTCGTGCGGCTGGTGAGAGGCAGCTTCGTGAACGCTTGGAAAGGGAAAAATCGGAGGGCGACTTACCGAAGACGGCCAGCCCCGATATTCTTGCGGCATTTGTGCTGTCTCTCATGGAGTGGCTGTGCAAGCGAAGGCCGGCTTTAGCCGCGACATGCTGGAAGCTGTCGTTGAGCAAGCGCTTTCCACCTGGCTTTCAAGATAGCGATGAAACATCTAGGATTCCACAGTGACTTTCATACTCGCCTGATTTGTCCACGCGGATACGGGAATGATCAGTACATTTCCAGTTATATTCCCTGCCGAAGCAGACGTAAGCTTATCCCGACTTGACGGATGAATATGCAGATGAATATCACCGCTGAAGCCATTCTGGCATGCGAGTGATACTGTCCAACTGGTATCGCTGATCGCTTCTGTAGACCACGAAATATTTCCGAAACGGGTGGGGCATTTCTGCACTGCAATGCGCTCGCCTTTACGGAACCAATGACTCGGTGCTGCCTTCTGCAAATGGCATACGTCGCGGTCATTCTCTTCGTAGCACAATAGCCAGCGAAGCCCTAACGTCGGCTGTAGTGCGCTGTTGATTACCGCCGACCATCCGTATGGACTCTGCTCTCCTGGATAACTACCGGGAATATATGCGTCTTCCGGCGCGTAACGGTTGCCCGAGTCTGCCGCATAACAAACAAGTGCGTAGAGGGTGAGCAGAAAGGGTCTGTAGTCCTCCATGCGGATGCGAGCGGCTAGAGTGCCATGTTCCATGAAGTTGCTCGTGCGGGGCACATCGCCATCGGTATTCAGCCCACAGATCTGCTGTCCCGCAAGCTCTCTATGCTTGAGATGTCCTTCATCATAAGCAGGAACACCCCAATCGGCCAGAAACCAGTCCATCATAAAGCGGTGGTTTTCATAACTCGATAGATCTGTCGGTTTCCGGAGAATATCGTTCGGTTCAAAGGGAGTAATACCTGCCTTGCGCATTTCTGGTGTAGAGGCGGCAATGGTGGCTTCAATCGAGCGCTGGATGTTTCCGCGCATCTCGCTGGCGATCGCTGCATAGCTTTCGCTTGCGGCTGTGATTGCCGGGTCTTTCTTTACTTTACCGATAGCCTGTAATACCCGCGCGTACTGCTCTATCCCGCGCCAGACACACGCTGCGTTCTGGTAGTAGAGTGGGTGTGAATCGGGATAATCGTTGCCGGGATCGCCCAGGTCGGCTTCAGGTGATCCCCAAATGAGCCCATAGCGGCGATCACTTTTTTCGAATCGAGTCTTGCCGTATTCATAGCGTTTGAGCACATAACTCAACATGCGCTCCAGTACTGGTTGCTGACGCTCGAATCCTACGATGTTATGCGTGTGCCAGTAATCGCGCGCCGCATTCATCAGGAAGATGCCGACATTTAGCGGACCTTCTACCTGGTCCTGTGTGTTGTAAGTAAAATTTCCATCGGGAAGTATGTAGTGGTCGAGATAATGCTGCATATAGGGTCGAGCATCATTCGTCAGTCCCCAAAGCTGTTGTGCCCAGACAAATTCATAATGTGCCACTGGAAATAATGCGTGGCTGCGTTCAGGAATTTTAGTATAGGCACCCTCACCTATCTGATACGTAGGGTCAAATCCGCGATAACTGCAACGCGAAAGCGTAATGCCGGCACGGGCCGCATCGAGCAGCCATGGGTCGGGAATCTCAACTGGCATCACCTCTTCATACAGGTTCTTCCAGTGGTTCCATACGCCTGCAAGGTCACGATAGAAATTGTCAGCAGACGTATTCCAGTAATGCTCCGCATAGACGCGCCCATCTGTGTCCGTGATGATTCTTGTCTGCCCGTGATGGCCTGTGCTCTCTTCCTGCGGCAACAGCACTCGTATCCGCGCGATCGGAGGTCTTTCCTCGGCAGGAGGAAGCAACATCATAACTTCGTAACCCAAGTTATATTTTGGATTCCACACTCCTATGTCGGCGACTGGAAGATATCCACCGAGTAATGTTCTCTTACTGTATCCGGGCACATACTCATAGCACTCAGGTGTTGAAAAAGGGAAGTAGTTAACGGGGTCGAAGAGGGATCCTTCGAGGTCAGGCGCCCAGGACGTCTGCGAGTTTGGCTTTGCCTGCCTGCTGGTTCCATCGGCTTCAAGATATATAGAGCGCATAGGGCCCGCTCCGTCACTGGACACCAATGTCCAGCCGATATATTCCGCACCGAGGGCCGCTACATTCTCGTAGCAGGGGTCTTCTGACGACCGTAGAAGATACTCGCCAGTTATATCTGGGCCTGGTGTCATACGAAGTGGCCGTTCGAGCTTCACCTGGGGAGTGGTAGTCGGTCGCGGCCGAATCTTGTCGAGCTGACCAATACCTTTCGGGATCAGGGCAATCGTGCCGCCGCGCTCGGTTACAAATGCGATGGCTCCTCGATGGGTGACATGCCGTTCGAAGACTGCTGTTTGCACGCCATTTATGTCGAGGCTGCTTATCAGCGCCCATCCATTGACCAGACCACCTATGGCAACTTGCTGCTGTTTATCATGGATGGTTGCTATGACGCCGTCACCGTTGAACGACTGCACCTGTGGCGGACTCTTTAGCAGCTCAGCTTCGCCAGGTAGCAGCAGCGAATATTCATTCTCAATCCTTCCCGGTTTGTACCCTAGCGGGCTTTCAACCGCCCCCGTACTCCCTTGTGCTCTGCCGCATACTGTAGCGGCTCCCATGGCAGACATCAGCTTGATAAAGTCGCGACGATCCAACTTGTTCTCCTGGCGAATACTCGTGAACGATGCTCGGCAATTATGGCTTTCGACAACTCTAAAAGAGCAATAGACCATTTGGACTAACAGTTCACGCCTCGGTTAGCACGCCTTACTTGTGCAGTCAATAGACAAATCGAACTGCGCGGAACGTATCTCTGATTATGCAGAATGGTGAACCGTCCGAGTAAAAGCCCTCGAGAAGTCACCAACTCCGAATGGCGCACGAATGAAAACGTGTTCATCAGGAAAAGTGATATGGCAAGGTTCAAAAATTCGGACGAACCGCGGCATACGAGCCGCGTTGCACATATGACGGCTTTTGGAGGCTGTATGCGTAATTTAATCAAGAGACTTTTTGGCGTGTTGATTTGTGCTCTGGCCTTCACTGTGGTCAGCCACGCTCAATTCAGTGGCGCTTTGCAGGGGACTGTGGAAGATACTTCGGGAGCAGCCATTCCATCGGCTGTCATTACACTTACCAATATCGATACCAAGGTTGATCACATCGCGAATGCAGATGCATCCGGCGTTTACCGTTTCGCGAGCCTCGCCCCTGGTAATTACAAGTTGTCGGCAAAAGCTCCCGGTTTCGGGGCAGTAGAAACCACTCTCACTCTTAGCACCAACGAAACACGCAATGTGCCGCTTACCCTATCAGTCGGACAGGTCGCAACGCAGGTTCAGGTCACTGCGCAGCAGCCGCTGCTTGACACTTCGGATAGTCGTAACCAACTCACCATTGACACCGCCGCGCTCAACTCGCTCCCGCTTGCTACACGGAATCCTCTGGCCCTCGTCACTCTGGCACCTGGAGTCACCGGCCTGGGCTCCGGCACAGCCACCAACTTTAATCCTGAAAACTCAGTCGATGCCAGTGCGAACGGACGAGGGGCCAATGGCAATCTCTACGTGGTTGACGGCCTCGACGTCACCAGCAGCATCCGTCCCGGAGTCATCAACCTTACTCCGAATGCGGATACAGTGCAGGAAGTGAACGTGCAGACCAATACGTACACAGTCGATTTCGGACGCGCAAGCTCCATACAGACTGTGATTACAACCCGTTCCGGCACGGATGCGTATCACGGCTTTGCCAGTGAGTACTACACCTACCAGGGCCTGTATGCACGCGGCGAGTATGGCGTGCCGAAGGGCACTCCTGTTGCCCCGTTTCACGCAAACAACATGTCATTCGGTGTCGGCGGTCCAGTCATTCCTAAGCACCGATTTTTCTTCTTTGCCGGATTCGAGCCCTATCGCGCACTCTCAAGCAACGGAGCGGCTCTGCAAACCTACGAGGATCCAGCGTTTGTAACCTTTGCCCAATCGGTTCGCCCAAACAGCCCCGAGACCCAGCTTCTGACGAAATACACTCCGAGCAATGCAACTTTCAAAAATATCCTGCAGACTGCGGAGCAGGCATTCGGACCTCAAAATCTTACAGCAAATACCGGCTGCGGCACTCCGTCAACGTTGAACATCCCTTGCGGTCTGCCCGTGTTCGACCAGGGGAACTTTAACTCCAGCAGCTTTAACAACTCGAATCAGTACAACGTGCGGGCCGACAAATATTTCGATAAAGACCGCATCTATGGACTCTTCTATCGCGACACCATTCAGACTGGTGGTCCTGCAATCCGCCCGGCATTCGCCACCAAGAACAACTACTACACGTTTTCCATCCAGGGAAATGAGACGCACATCTTCACGCCCAACACTCTCAACGAGGCATTCTTCGGCTATAACCGCATTGAGGGTTTTGCTCCTTCGAGTGGTGATTTCACTGTACCCGTCGTCAACGTAACAGGACTTGGAGTAGGCTTTGGCTCCGGTTTTGCATTAGGCGATTACATTCAGCACAGCTATCATTGGCGCGATGTGCTCTCCCATATTCATGGTTCGCATTCGTTTAAGTTTGGGTATGAGGGGTGGCATGGCGATGATGTCGCTCTCTTTGCTGCGGCGTACGCTCAGCCGACCTTTCAATTCAACAGCCTCATCGACCTCATCAACGACAATCCTTATTCGGAAAACAATCTTTCATACGATCCTGTAACCGGCCAACCTAAGGCCAACAATTATGGCTACGCACAGACAACTGCCGGGGCCTTTGCGGAAGACACATGGAAGGTAAACAATCACCTCACCGTAAACTATGGCCTTCGCTACGATAACTTTGGCAATGCGTATCCGTCGCTTGCTGGAACTGGCCTCTCAAACTTCCACCTCGGCAGTGGATCTACGATGCAGGAACAGGTTGCTAACGGTGTGATGACGCAACAGAGTCATGTTTTCGGCAGCTCGATGAACTGGGTCTTTAGTCCGCGTGCAGGCTTTGCCTGGTCGCCTGATGACAATGCCAAGTGGCTCGTGCATGGCGGCATTGGCCTCTACCACGACTACTTCACGCTGGGTAATTCAGAGAATGGCCTCAGCGCCAACCCGCCCGGTTTCGTCCGTCCCACCTTCTTCAATAATGGATCTACCGCTCCCCCGGTCTTCAGCTATGGAACGCAAAACTCATATCCCTTTGGCTACGTCTATCCGGCGTTTCAAGGTCAGCCGCTTGATGCCAAAGGAGGAATCCCCGGCTCGCAGATCGGTGTTGGTGGCGTTGACGGAAACCTCGAGAGTCCTTTCACGCTCAATTTTTCGCTCGCGGTTGACCGTCAGATTACTCCCGGTTTCGTTGCCAGCATCGGTTATGTTGGATCGCATTCCGGAAACCTGGTCTCTGCTGGTGGCAACACCGGCAATACTTCCTATGGCAACGATGTGAATGCGTTTGCTGGCGACCTGATCCAGCATATCAACTGTACAGAAAATGCTACGACCAACAGCTGTACTGGTACCCAAACACGCTTGAACACAAGTTTTGGTTCAATTAACTACGCCTATAACTCTGCGATAGGCAACTATAGCGGACTCATTCTGGCGGCGCGCGGACGCTTCGCACAGCGCGGATTCTTAACAGCCTCCTACACCTATGCGCATTCTCTGGATAACTGGCAGAATTATCCAGTTGCTTATGACTCTTTCCGCTTTTACGCTAATTCGCCCTACGATGTGCGCCATCGCTTCTCCATAGGAGCATCGTACGATCTGCCAGGCGATCACATGGGAAATGCCATTGAGAAACGCGTTCTCGGTGGCTGGACGCTGTCCGGACTTTCTGTCCTGCAGTCGGGCGCGCCGTTTACCGTTTCCACCGGAGCGGCTTTTTCCGCGCAACTGATTAATCCCGCATTGCCGGCGACGCCGAGCAACTTAGCCTTCGCTCCCGGCAGTGGCGATTTCAACGCAGATGGCGACAACAACGATTATCCCAGTGTCGCTTCCTACAAGCAGAGCCACAATCGAGGCGACTATCACAGTGGGCGTGGCGTGCTTGCGGCTTGCCCCAGTGGTGTATTGCCCTGCGGAAATTTCACCCTTCCCAGTGTCGGTACAGAAGGCAATGAGATGCCGTACCAGTTCCGTAACCCGGGTTATGCCGATATTGACTTCTCAATAAAGAAAACCACTTCCATTTCCGAGCGCGTTAATTTCGAGTTGCGTCTCGATATCTTCAACCTCATGAACCGCGTCAACTATGGCGGCGTTGATACGAATCTTCAGGATGGCAACTTCGCTCAAAGCACCACTACCAATCCGCAGCGAAATATGCTTGTTGGTGGGCGTCTCAACTTCTAATTTCCTGGTGCGACTCCCGAAGTTATTTTCCTCTCCGGGAGTCGCACCGGTTTAATATTCAGCTTTAGTCTGATTCGCAGCAAGATGCTAAAATTTCGAGTCACGCCTGTGAAGTTTGGGCGATGTCCAGGAGTTTCACCAGGTTTGCAGCTTAAAAGCAGACTCACATACGCTATTCATCGGCGAAAGTCACGATGGAATCGTCTCTCCAGATGCAGCCTCTTCGTTGTCTTCTTGTTCTCCATCCATGCTCTTTCAGCACAGGAAGGAAGCGCACCGATATCGGAGATCGTCAACCAGCTTCGCTCCGGCAATAACGAACAGGCGCTCACGCTGATCACGGTTCAGATAAAGTCGTACCCGCAGGATTGCAGGCTTTCTTCGCTTCAAGGTGTGGCCCTAGCCGGGCTCGATCGCCACGACGAGGCACTTAGTGCGTTCGACAGAGCCCTTGCAAAGTGCCCTGATTATCTCGCTGCGCTTGAGGGTGCTGGACAGATACGGTATGCCCGTAAAGATAGAGCCGCCATACCCATTCTTGAACATATCGTCAGTTTGCAGCCGACGAATCTTCCAGCCCAGGCTATGCTTGCCTCTGCGCTGCGGAGTAGCGGTGATTGCAAAGCCGCATTGCCCCACTTTGAAGCCAGCAGCTCTGCATTTGCCAATCGAACGGAGTGGATGGAAGGCCACGCGGCATGTCTCGCTACAACAGGAGACTATGGCGCAGCCCTCGCGCAGTACCGCGAACTGCAGGCAGCTCAGCCAGGCGATATTTACCTTTACGACATTGCATTTCTTGAGTGGCGCACAGGCGATAGCCACAAGGCACTCGCGACGCTGGAGCCACTGCTTGCTTCCGGCAGCTATGAACCTGCTTTGAGCCTCGGATCGCATCTGGCGGAAAAGCTGGGCGATACACCACGCGCGGTTGATCTACTCCGCAAGGCCATCCTCATGACGCCGGACAACGTGCAGAACTATCTGGACTTCGCGAGTATTGCCTTTGCGCATCAATCCTTTCAAGTCGGCATCGCCATGGTGGACGCCGGTTTGAATCGCATGCCGCAGTCGGCAGCACTGTATCTGGCGCGCGGCGTTCTGGAGGTGCAGCTCAGCGACGAAACACAGGCCGCCATTGCGGATTTTGAAGAGGCCCATCGCCTCGATCCGAAGCTTTCACTTAGCCTAGACGCGATTGGAATCGTAAAAACACAGCAACATGACAATGCTGCCTCCCAGAACCTCTTCGAGGAGCAGGCGAAGATGAATCCAAACGATCCGGTCCTGCATTATCTGCTTGCCGAACAGCTGTCACAATCCGAGGCTGCCAATGATGAGACGCTGCATCGCGCTATCGAAGCGGCAAAGCGCGCCACAGTTCTGGACCCGCATTACCTGCCCGCACATGATCTATTGGCCAGACTCTACCTGCGCGCCGGCCTGCCCAAACTCGCCATTGAACAGACACAGATAGCGCTCGCTGATGACCCGAACGACCAAGAGGCGGTTTATCAGGAATTAATGGCTTTACGCAGCACTGGTGACCGCGAAGCCGTGCAGGAACTTAGCCAGAAATTCGCTACACTACGCCAGGCGAATGCTGAACGTCAGCAAGCTATCGATCGCTTTCGCCTGGAAGAAGCGAAACAACAGCCATAGTTATGCTTTCATTGACTCGTCGGACAAAATACAGACAGGCTCTTAGAAGCTTTTGGACCTTTTTCGTCACGGTCCTATGCGTGGCCTCGCTCTCGTGTTCCGATCACAAACGTACGCCTGTTGTTTCGATTATCGAGAGCACGGGCGGCACCAGCTTTTGGAATCTCTTCTCGCAGAATGTACGCGACCGCGCCCAGCATTATGGGTATTTGCTGAAGTGGTCTGATCCACAGAGCGCGGCTGACTATGAGGTGCAGGCTAAGCTGCTTAGCGAAGCAGTGCAGCAGCACGTCAATGGCATCATCCTGGCTCCATCGCATCAACTTGTGCTTGCCGAAGGAGTACGGCGCGCCTACGCAGCCGGAATTCCAGTCGTTATCGTTGATTCTCCTATCGCAGTGCAGCCATCCGAATATGTAACTTCCATCGGCTGCAGCGACGAGGCAATTGGCTTCATGGCCGCACAGCAGTTCGCGCAGGCAATGGGTGCGAATGCCCGCATCCTCGTGATCGGTGCGAGCCCCACCCTGCAAACGACTGCACAAAGAGAAGAATCGCTTCGTCGTGCGCTTGCCCGCTTTAACCCGGAGGCTCGCATTGTCGCGTCGCGTTACAGCCTTTCTGACTGGGCGCGCGCGCGCCGAACGACGTTGGATGCATTATCCGAAAATCCACAGATCAACGCTGTGTTTTCATCGGACGACTTCTCCGCCCACGGCGTCCTCAATGCTCTTCGTTCCATTCAGTCCTCGCGGCACCTCATCAGCGTGACGGTTGACAGTGGTGGCGAATCACTTGATGCCGTGCGCTCCGGATTGCTGAATGCTGCCATAGCCTGCGACGCTTCTACGATAGGGCGCCTTGCAGTGGATGCGATGCACGATGCCCTCGAAGGTCGTCCGGTTGAAAAGCTCATCCAGACCGAGGCCCTGCTTGTCACAAAGGCAAATATCGATACGCCTGAAGTGCGCCGCATCGCCCCATAAGCACTTACCGCGATGGATATTTACTGCGTTAACTTTACCTTCAGCCGTCGCCACGATACCTTGGCGTAATAGCTCCGCAATCCGACCTGACCCTGTAGCGGCGAGCACGATTGCTCCACGTAAGAGACGTCCGTTCGATCATTGGTTTCCAGATCTTCGACGCTGGCGCGGAATGTGCATCCCCGCGCCGCGAAGGTCAGGCGATACCAGCGCCCTGTATGTATTTCGTGGGGAAATTGCGCTGTCGCCATTTCACGAAATGCAAAAGACTCCGCTCCAATGAGCAGCGTACGATCGTCCAGGCGCAGTCCTGCATAATACCCGCGATGCGCGTCTACACCGATAGCTGGGTCCTGTACCCGCAGCAGAAGACCTGCATCGCCAAATTGGGGATCGCCCGGCATGGAGTCAAACCGCATCTCAGCCGATACGATGTAGTCACCGTAATTCTTAGGCCCTGCGACGATCTTGTCACCGCGGCCATCCATGCGATTGGTCATCACGCCATCAATCAGGTGCCAGTCGCCGCCATACGAATGCCAGTGACTCTCGCTTGATGCATTTAAATCCGGAAAGACATTCGAGCGGTGAATCCAGAAGAAAATTCCCGCGGTAAGAGCAGCGACCACCGCCACTCCCAAAAGTACTCGCACAATATGTTTCACCGAAGGCATGACTTGTTTATCATGCCCGTTTCGACGGAGCAGAAGCAATGTATAGGAGTCTCTATCTTGCCTCTGCCTGCTTGTGGGTTATACCTTTGCTTGCAGTGAGACTTTTTATGCAGTGCAGGTGTCCTCATGATTTTCCAGCGGCGATCTGATTTTTTCTATGCTGCACTCCGCACAGTCTCCGTACTGCTCCTCCGGCTTGTCTGCGCCACATCACCTGTCTTTGCAGAAGAACCCTCCACGCTCACATCGGTTCGCTCACTGCTTGACGACTCACGGCCACAATCCCAGATTGTTCTTCGCGGCACTGTCACCTATAACAATCGCCAGCTTATCGTCCAGGACCAGACCGGAGCAATTGCAGTCGACATACCTGCCAATACGAATCTAAACCTTGGCGATGAAGTCGAAGTACATGGTCAGCTCGAAAAGCGCGCCGGCATTCCTATCATCCGAAATGCCACTGTGCAGGATTTATGGGCCGGATCTACCCCACTACCTCTCGCCATGACGGCGGATGAAGCCGCAGAAGGGGCATACAACGGCATGCTCGTTTCTACCGAAGGGCGCCTTATCAAGATCACCTCTGAAGCAGGCCCCCGACTTCGTCTCACCATGGAAAGCGGAAGCCAGCTCTTCACCTGTGTCCTTGACGGTGATCCAGTTCCGGATGCTTCGACACCGGATGTGGGCGCAACCGTCCGTTGTACGGGAGTGCTCGCTCTGGAGCAGGGCGCGGACGCACTCAATACAGGCACCTTCCTTATCCTCATGCGCAACCGCCATGATGTACGGATTCTTGCGGCTGCTCCGTGGTGGACTCCGCGCCACCTGATTTTTCTCTTTCTCCTGCTTCTCGTACTGGTTTGGATTGGCTACCGCATGCACCTTCGCAATATTCGCGCCCGCATGAGCATGATCCTCGATGAGCGCTCACGCATTGCCCGCGAAATCCACGACACACTTGCACAAGGATTTGCTGGCATTGCGTTACAGCTTCAAGGCCTCGAGCGCACCATGGAAAAGAGATCGGCCTCCACGGATGCGCATCTTGCGATGGCGCTGCAAATGGTACGGCGCAGCCGTGCCGAAGCTCATCGTTCCATTGCCACCCTGCGTACGCTGCACAGCTACCAGAACCTGGCTGCGATGACGGAACGCCTGCTGAAGCAACTCACCCAACCTGCACATCTGTCGCTCATCGTGGAGCAGCACGGGGTTGCCCGTCCTTTCTCCGATGAAGTTACGACGCAAGTCCTTCGCATCTCACAGGAAGCAGTCGCCAACATTATCGAGCACGCCAGGGCCGCCACCGTCACGGTGTCCTTTGATTACCAATCCACAAATTTTGCCTTAACAATTGCCGATGACGGCATGGGTTTTGACCTGGAACACGCTAAATCGCTTGCCGATGGTCATTTCGGCATCGCTGGAATGCGGGAGCGAGCTACCCAGATTGGAGCTGAGTTTTTCATCGAATCCAGCGCACAGGGCACGCGCCTGAGCCTTCTTCTGCCGTTGCGACCCATGCATTCGTTGCGCGATCGTCTCCGCATGCGCGGTAGACACTCGACACACGTTGCATCGCAAGAGTAGTGTAGACGCGACGTATGATTCGTATCCTCATAGCTGACGATCATCTTGTGTTCCGCATGGGATTAAAAACCATGCTCGGGACCGAACCCGACATGCGCATCATAGGAGAGGCCAACAGTGGTCCATCCACCGTGGACGCCTACCGCAGGCTCAGACCAGACGTGGTCCTGCTCGACCTGCGTATGCCCGGTGGCGGTGGGATATATGCCATTCGAGAAATTCGCGCTATAGATGACCGAGCCCGTATCCTTGTGCTCTCCAGCTATACCTATGAGGAAGAGGTCTACGGTGCCATGCGGGCGG
>JAATFH010000475.1 GCA_015655315.1 Terriglobales bacterium | reverse complement strand
GACCTGGAACTCGCGGACTGCGGCCTGCGTCGTCGAGTAGCCGATGCGGGTGCGGCCGCGCTCTTCAGAGAAAAATGCCTGATTGTTGTCCGCTCCGTCGATGGTGTTGTTGTTGAGCAGGACGCTGATGCCGCGGAAGCTGAGCAGGCCGTAACCGTTCTGGTCGGGCGTGACGCCGGGTGCGAGGAGGGCGAAGTTCGACCAGCGGCGGCCGTTGCTGGGCAGTTCGTCGACCTGTGTCTGGTCGATGTTCTGTGTGACGGCTGCGGTGGTGGTGTCGAGGAGCGGGGCTTCGCTGCTGACGCGCACGGTCTCCTGCGCGGTGCCGACTGTAAGCCGGGGGACGACGTTTGTGAGCCGGCCTATTTCAACGGTCACGGATTGCGCCAGCCAGGGGGCGAAGCCGTCCGCGCCCGCTATCAGCGTGTATGTTCCGGGTGTAAGCTCTTCAAAGTAGAAGCCGCCAGTTTCGCTGGTCTTTGCATTGCGCTCGAATCCTGTTGCGGGGTTGCGCAGAGCGAGCTGCGCTCCGGGAATGGCGCGGCCTTCCGCATCGAGCACGGTACCGGCGATGGCGCCTCCTGTCGTCGATTGAGCGGCGATCCAGCAGTAAGGCACGAGCAGCAATGCGTACACAGGAGCGACGCGAAGCTTCAACACTTGATCTCCAAGACAAAACAGCAAAAAAAGCCGCCGAGGCCGCAGCCATCGGGTTGCAGGCGCAGGTCACTCCGGCGTCGGTTATCGTACCCGCAGTACCCTGCGGAATCCGGCGCTCAGGCCCACCCTACTGTCCAAATTTGGGAATCGTGATGCGAGATTACGCGATTCGATAGACTAGACAATAGAAATGTTTATCGATGAAGCAAGAATCCGGGTAAAAGCCGGTGACGGTGGTAATGGGTGCATGGCTTTTCGCCGCGAGAAGTTTGTGCCGCGCGGCGGACCTTCGGGCGGCGACGGCGGCCATGGCGGCGATGTCATCATGGAATCGAGCCAGCGCCACAATACGCTGGTGCACTTTCGCTTTAACCCGGAACACAAGGCGGATCGCGGGCGGCACGGCGAAGGCTCGAACTGCACCGGCAGCGATGGCGAAGATACCGTGCTGCAGGTTCCTGTCGGCACATCCCTCTTCGACGAAGAGACGGGCGAGCTGGTGCACGACTTCCAGCGTCCCGATGAGCGCGTGGTGATTGCGCGCGGCGGACGCGGCGGACGCGGCAACCAGCACTTTGCCACGTCGACGCACCAGGCTCCGCGCGAGCATGAGCTGGGGCGTCCGGGCGAGGAGAAGCATTATCGGCTGGAGCTGAAGCTGCTTGCAGACGTGGGTTTGGTGGGCTATCCGAATGTCGGCAAGTCGACGCTTATCTCGCGCCTCTCAGCGGCGAGACCGAAGATTGCCGATTACCCGTTCACGACGCTGGAGCCGAATCTGGGTGTCGTGACGATTGGCGAGGCTCCGCATGAGGAAAGCTTCGTGGTTGCCGATATTCCGGGGCTGATTGAAGGCGCGCATCTGGGCGCGGGTCTGGGCGTGCAGTTTCTGCGGCATATCGAGCGCACGCGGGTGCTGGTGCATCTGGTCGATGTTTCCGATTCCAGCGCGCGGCCCGATCCGGTTGAGGACTTCAAGATCATCATGGGCGAGCTGAAGAGCTTTGGGCATGGGCTGGATGAGAAGCCGATGATTGTGGTCGCGTCGAAGGCGGATGTGGCGAATCCGGAGAAGCTCAAAAAACTGCAGACGATGGCCAAGCGGAAGAAGCTGCCGTTTTATGCGATTTCGGCGGTAACTGGGTTGGGTGTGGATGTGCTGAAGTATGCGATTGGGGTGAAGGTTCGGGAGTTGAGAGAGAAAGATCTGGTGGCACCTCTAAAGACCATGTAGGTCAAGGTATGCTCCAGTTCGAGGATTTGAAGATGCCATCATGTACACACTCATCTGCACAATCATCCTTGTCTCTTTATCGAGCGGGAACTTAACCGCGCAGCAACCCCAATCAGCCGAAGAAGATCTCTTTTCGCAATACCCAGTAACACCAACCTTCTCAGGAAAACCCGCGAAGCCTCTCCTAACTAGCCCGGGCGAACGGCTTTTCAGAACTCGAATCCGACAGGGAGCAGAACAGGGCGCAGTCTTTGCCGACCATTATGCGGTGGCAATCTGGGGCTGCGGAGCAGGATGTCTCTCGTTTGCCATCATTGATGCAATAACTGGCAAAGTCTATATCTTTCCGGCTAGCGTGTCGCAGGTTCGCGAGATTGGCGAGCGGCTAACATACCACAGAGATAGCAGAGCCATGCATATCATCGGGAGCCTTAACGAAGAGCATTCGGGCGATCGGTGGTATGTGTGGGACGGCGAAAAGCTCAATCTCATTTCGGAAAAGCCCGCCAGGCTTGTCGACGACTTGCCATAGTTCTATCTTCGGTGCTGAGTGCCACCGCTGTCGGCTCTTGCCAATCGCCGCCCGCTGCAAATTCTTCGGCTCCGCTCAGAATGGCAACATTTCTGAAAGAATGGCAAACTTCTCGGAGTAGAATGCTGGTAGGAATTTTTCCTACCAAGAAGCAAACATGCCTCCGATTGAGAAAATCAGTATCGCTCTTCCTGCGGAGATGGTGGCTGAAGTGCGCGAGGCCGTTGAAGCCGGAGAATATGCATCGAGCAGCGAGGTTGTGCGTGACGCGCTGCGCGAATGGACGCAGAAGCGGAATCTGCATCAGCAGGGATTGAAAGAGTTGCGGCGGGTCTGGAAGCAGGCCGTCAAGGATGACGCCCCCGGTGTTGCGCCGAAGGAAGTGCTGTCGCGGCTTGAGAAGAAATACAGGGCGATGAGCAAGTAGTGCGCGTCGAGTTTTCGGCTTTCGTCGAGGGCGATCTTACGGCTATTGCCGACTATATCGCACAAGACAATCCAAGACGTGCGGTTGAGTTCCTTCGGGAGATACGCGATGAGATTCGCCGCATTGCAAAGAATCCTTTGCTTTACAGGCTTCGCCCGGAGATTGGCGACGATGCGCGGCTGGCGATTGTCGGTCGATATGTAATTCTGTTTCGGATCAAGGATAAGGTTGTGCGCATAGAGCGCGTGGTATTTGGCGGGCGCGATCTTCCCTTCTTGCTGCAGTAAGTTTTTCGCTGGTTCGTGCTTTCCCACCCTTCGCTCCGCTCAGGATGGGGCACCCATTTTTTTTGCAGCTCGATGCGAAAAGCAGGTCCTTCGACTTCACCTTCACTGCGTTCAGAGTCTGCTCAGGATGACAACTCTTAGCGCGTCTTAGGGCAGGCGAGTAATTCAGCCTTGGAACCCCGGTAAATCCACGCGTTTGGCGATGTGATCCTTGATCCAGTGCGGGTCCCACCATTCCTTCGGGTCGATCTGGATACCGTCGAGCAGCATGCCGAAGTGGATGTGGTCTCCTCCGGCCATTCCTGTCTGGCCGCTCGTGCCCATGACCTGGCCTCGCTTCACCATGTCGCCTTCGTGCACGTCGATGTGGCTCAGGTGGCCATAGAGAGTCATGAGTCCGTAGCCATGGTCGACCACGATGCAGTTGCCGTAGATTCCGAGCGGAGCGGCGTAGACGATGCGGCCGTCGTTTGAGGCCTCGACGCCGACGTGCTCCGTGACGGCGAGGTCATAGCCGAGATGGGTCTGCTGGTCGATCTTCTTGCCCTGGTAGATGTAGTTGCGCGTGTCGGCGAAGGTGGCCTCGGCTTGTGCGCGCGACTGCCGCTGGAAGGGCTGTGACCAGAGGAAGTGGTCGGCTGTTTTGGTGCGCAGGTCGAAGAGGGTCTTGTTGTTTGCCTTGCGCATTTCGTTGTTGATCTTCACGAAACGCGCCACAGGATCGCCCGAGCCGTTCGGGTCAAGCTCGTTGACCACCTTGTTGATGAAGGCGTCGGTGATCTGCAGGTCGTGCACGGTGTACTTCGGCTGCTCTTTCTTGGGGAACTGGAAGACGAGCGGGCTGGTCACGTCGTTTCCGCCGCCGTTCGATGCGTAGGCGACAGGGACGGTATTTGGCGGCATGTTCCAGGCGAAGGCGAAGAGGGAGAAGAATCCCGGCTTGCCGCCGGGCATCGGCCATGCGCGAAACGTCTGGTCGCCGACACGAATGCCCGCTTCCGTCCATGCTCCCGAGAGATTGAGGGTGGCCAGATCGGCCATGCCGAGATACAGATAGTGCTGGTCAGAATCGGCGCTGACGCTTGGCGGCTGCGTCACGACCGTAACTTCGCGCTCCCAGCGTCCGGTCTTCCGCAGAAAATCGTTCGATGTGGCTTCCACAATCAGCTTCGCCTTACCGTCTTTGAGCTGAGGCGTGGATTTGACCCCGGCGGTAAAGTTCCATGTGCCGTCAGTCGCGTGCGAGGGCTGAGGTTGTTCGACCTGCCAGACGGGATAGCGGACGCCGTTCTGCTCGACGGATGCCTGCAGCCTGCGAATACCGCGCGGATCGCGCGCCTGCACGGTGATGGGAGTGGCTTGTCCGAGAGTCGTTACGGGAGAAGGCACAGTCACAACAGGCGTTGCGGAACGTGCAATGAGAATGACAATCGGCAGCAACACTACAAGGACGAGGACTAGAAGCAGAACTTTTCGCACAAGTTATTTTAGCGTCCAAATGAGCGGATTGCGGGCAGGGATGCAATCAATTCATATGCATTGGCTATTCATTGTGGCAACGCACCCAGGCGCTTGCCGCCGAGTGGATAGGTGGACCTTCAACGCGGCCCATCCAGCCTTTGCTTTGTGATCTCGTTCCATTGCGTCAGGAATTCCGATACAGGCGGCGAAGTGAATCCGGGTGCAACAAGATCGACGACTGCCTGCGACGGGATGTTTCCTTCTTTGCTGCGGAAGAGTCCTTTGACCCAGGCGACGGCGGCGAGGCCAGCCTTCGCGTGAAAACTCTGTTCCATGTAAAACCACTTCTCGTCCCAGCAGATGGTGCGGGTGCGCAGTTCGAAGGTGGCAAACAGATCCAACGACCGGCGGTAGGTAATGTCGACGGAGCCGACGAGGGGTATCCAGCGGGCGCGCACGGCGTGGGTGAGGATGCCGTTGGCGGCCATCATGTGGATGCGGCCGTAATCCATGCAGGTGAGGTAGCGCGAGTTGTTCAGGTGAAAGTTGAAGTCGATGTCGTTGGGCCAGACGCGCATGTGGATGCGGTCTTGGTCGAGCACGTCGATGCGGGGTAGCGGGCGGATGAGCTGGCGCACGGCGAGCAGAGGGATACGGACGAAGCTGTTAATGTGCGCCATAACTGGTGCGTTTTGCGCCTCTCGGTCTATCGGGCAATGTGTTTATCCACAGGGTACACAAGTAACGCAATGCGATTACGACATAACGTCAGGAAAAAACCAAGACGGGATAGCAGGCTTTGGGGTATCGCGGTAAAGTTTAGACATTGAGTAGCACTTGGGGGAGGGCTACTGAATCTGACGCCCGTAGACAAACTAGTCTACGGGCGTTTTGCTTTCAGGCCATTTTCGCGCTCAGTGCTTTTTGAAGTACTGAACTTCGCGTTCATGCTGCTTTGCCTTTTCCAGCGTGGAGAAGGTACCGAGATTGCGGCGCTTGCCCGTGGACTCGTCCTTTTTGCGCGAATAAAGTCGATATTCACCGGATTTGAGTTTGCGAATCATCCTCTAACGGATGCGATCGGAGGGCGATGGGTTTTCGCCGCAGCCAGAGTCCTGCGGCAGCGATGACGAGTCCGATGGCCAGAAGCTGCACGATGGAGATAGCTTCGTGCAAGACGAAGCTGCGGTTGCCGCGATAGAAGTCCAGAAAATAAAGAGCCGCTCCATAGACGAAGAGAAAGATTCCGGCGAGGTCGCCGTCCTGCGCGCGACGCGGAAGCCAGACCAGGAGCAAGGCCAGCAGCGGGAAGACGATCAGGGCTTCGTAAATCTGCACAGGATGAAGAGGCACTCCGAGCGGCGTGCCTGACCAGAGTGCGGCAAGCCCGTGTTTGTAAATGACGCCCCAGGGTTTGTTGGTAGGCGTGCCATAATCTGCCCCCGCGGCAAAGGCTCCCAGGCTGTGGATGCCGATCCCGAGAGCGGCAGCGGGTGCGAGGCAATCGAGCGTGCGGCGCAAGGGCAGGCGAGTTGCGAATATGTATCCGAGACAGGCACAAATTGCGAGCAACACGCTTCCGGAAAAGATACCGCGGCTGCGGATCGTCACCAGGCCGAGCATCCAGAAGGGGTGCGAGAGGAAATCGCCCAGATGAAAGAGAACGAGCAGCAGCCGGGAGCCGAGCAGGGCGGTGAAGATGCCGATGAAGCTGAGGTTCCAGATTTTGTTCGGGTCAAGAGCGAGACGTCGTGCCGTTTGCGCGGCGAGGGTAAGCGCCACGATCAACGCGAGAGCGGTAAAAACGCCGTATGTCGGAATGGCGATGTGGCCGAACTGGAAGAGGCGCGGATGCAAGGTCTATGGATGATTTTAAGGATTCGCGGCCACCGGGGCAAAAAGCAGATCCTTCGACTACGCGCTGCGCGCTCCGCTCAGGATGACAAATTCTTCCATAACACGGCAGCGTTTTTTGATACTTCGAAAATGCAAAACCGACCCACGGGGCCGTGGTGCGATGCGTCGGTGAACCCGTCCTAAGACGGTGGGAACTCTCCGCGGCTCTTTAGGCATTCCGAACTGGCGGACACTGCACACCGAGCCAGGGAAGCCCATGTAGTCGGCGAT
>JAATFH010000468.1 GCA_015655315.1 Terriglobales bacterium | reverse complement strand
TCGCCGGACTCATCTTCTTCATCGCCAAGGCGATTCGCATGCCGCGTGTTGCAGCTACCGGCATCACGATTCTTCTCTCTTTCTGCTATGCGCTATTCACCGGATACGGACAGCCGGTGCAGCGCTCGTTCTGGATGATCACCCTGTTTCTTTGCGGACGGCTGCTGTGGCGGGAGCGCAGCTCGTTGAACGCCATCGGCTTTGCCGCACTAGGCCTGCTGGCGATGAATCCGCACTCCCTCTTCGAGGCTGGATTTCAGATGACGCTGCTCTCCGTGCTGGCTATTGCCGGCATCGCCGCACCTGTCGCTGAAAAAACGTTCGCGCCCTATCTCGCTGCATTGCGCGATCTGTGGCTGCTGCCCGTTGATCCGGCATTGCCTCCGCGCGTCGCGCAATTTCGCGTGAGCCTGCGATTGATCGTCGAACATGCCCGCTTTCTCGTCGGACGCCGCGTGGCCGACTGCATCCCGTTTGTTGTGCGCCTTGCGCTGCGAGTTGTGGAACTGCTGCTGGTGTCGGTCATCGTCGAACTCGTCATGTCGCTACCGATGGCGCTCTATTTTCATCGCGTCACAGCAGTGGCGCTACCGGTAAATTTCCTCGTCGTTCCGCTGCTTGGGATTCTGCTGCCATCCGCTATTCTTACGCTACTGGCGGTTCTAATCATGCCCGCCATCGCTTTTGTGCCAGCCGCAGTGACTGCTGGCGTGCTGCACGCCGTGCTGTGGGCGGTACATCTGTTTGCCAATTCCATGACGGGCGATCTGCGCATACCCACTCCGTCTATGGCGGCAGTTGCATTGTGGATGATCGGCGCGGCGTTTGCCATCTGGATTGTGCGGCAGCGAAGATTTGCGATCACCGCTGCCCTGATCGCGCTCACCGCCGCTGCATCCGTTGCCGTCACGCAGCATCGCATGCTCTTTCGTCGCGGCGCTCTTGAAGTGACAACCATCGATGTGGGACAGGGAGACTCTCTGCTGGTCATCACGCCTGAAGGCAAGACGCTGTTGATCGACGCAGGCGGCATCGCGGGCGCCTCACCCGAA
Source organism: Terriglobales bacterium (assembly GCA_015655315.1). GTDB lineage: Bacteria > Acidobacteriota > Terriglobia > Terriglobales > Acidobacteriaceae > Alloacidobacterium. The sequence goes on along the minus strand of JAATFH010000468.1, from coordinate 2,041 downwards.
TCGAAATTCGACATGGGAGAGGATGTCGTCTCTCAGGTGCTGTGGGCGCGCGACATCCGCAGGCTGGACGCGGTTGCGATCACGCATGCACACGCTGACCACATCGGCGGCATGCCCGCAATTCTGGCGAATTTTCGTCCGCGCGAGTTGTGGATTGGCCGCAATCCTCACTCTACCGCGTATGACCGTATCATCCATGAAGCTGAAGCTCTGGGTATCGAGATCAAACAGCATACTGCCGGCGACTTCTTCCGCTTTGGCAGCACGGACATGCGCGTGCTGGCTCCTGCGCCGGATTACATTCCGAAAAATGTGCCCACGAATGACGATTCGCTTGTCCTGCAGGTGAGCTATGGCGATACCTCTGCTCTGCTCGAAGGCGACGCGGAAGCTCCGAGCGAGGCTCGTATGCTTGGAGTTGGCGGTCTGCACTCTACTCTGCTGAAAGTCGGCCATCACGGCAGCAAGACATCGACCACGCCTGCATTCCTCAGTGCCGTGTCACCCTCCTATGCGGCAATCTCTGTCGGACAGCACAATTATTATGGGCATCCGAAATTCGAGACGCTGGAAAAGCTTGAGGCGGCGCACGTTTTCACCTATCGCACAGACCTGCTTGGGGCTTCCACGTTTTATCTGGATGGAAAGCACGTAACAACGGGGGGCTGGGACCAGATTCCGTAGCGGTACCAATTCGTCACGCCTGGCATCTTTTCCATTTCCAGAGCATCCCTATCGTTGTACGATGACGGAAAAGCAAGCCCCCGAACGTCGTCTATGGAGGACAAGAATGGGCCTTAGCGAAGTTGATGGAAACAGAGACCTTCCACACACGCACATCAACTCCCCTGATACAAACGAACATCCGCTCCAGACTCCGGAAGAGCTGCGCGAAGAGCAGCGCAAAATCCGCCGCCTGCAGATGATGATGAACATGGTGATGTCGGACATCAGCCAGGATGACACGGTCACCGTGGACGAGGCCGCCGAAATGGTGGCCGATAGCCGCCGCGCCGCGCTGGCCATGTTCCCGGACAAGGAACTGGCCTATAACCTGATCTACAAGCCGCGCCTGCAGCGATTGATGCGCGAGCGGTATCGAATCCAGTAGCTATTTTTTATCGATGCTGGTGAGGCGGAACGTGATCGTTCCCCAGAAGAGCCGTGCGCGCATCTGCACGGGTGTGTGGCTCTCGTCATCCGTGTACCAGATCCAGATGTTGCCGCGATTCTTCACCACGCCAGCGTCTGCAGTGGGCTGCACCCGCACCGTCTGGTAAGTACCGGAAGGTAGCTTGAGCGATTCCCTGCCCTCGATCTTCATGGTCACGGGAATTGTTTTTCCCGCGTCAAAGATCGGAACCTGGAAGCTCTGGCCCACCTGCAGCGGCTGCGATGCTATATAGAAGAGTGCCGAAAGCAGGTCGGAAACGCACGAAGGAATCGCGTTCTCCTGATGCTTGCTGATGCCGGAGACCAGGTTTTTCTCGTCGAGAATCGCCTTGCCCTGAATGTAATTGAACTTCAGATCGCTATTGACCTGACGACGGCCTTCGATAAGCTGCTTGCTGAATCCCGCCGAGCAACCGGTGCGGCGATTGAAGGACGACTGAAAACGGTCGCTGACGCGGTAGATGAGGTTTACGGCTCCAATTGAATCGCCTACTACCGTAATGCGCTGCACATCGCCATCGGCTTCCTGATGAAATGTAACCGTACCGGCAGGAAAGACGCGCCAGTCAACGCTATAGGTGAGACTCAGTTTTGCTGGAAGACCGAGGCCGGGATGAGGGGCGGGCAGCTGCGGCGCATTCTGAACAGTCTGATTCTGGGGAGTCTGAGCACGCACACCTGCCAGCAGCAGAAAACAGCAAATAATAGGGAAAAATCTACGACGCCAATTCAATCTCTGTGCTCACTCTTCTAATGCTTGAAAATAATTCTGAGGGCGAGCACAGCATCGATGGCCGTCGCACCCAGGAGTGCATTGTACTCGCGGTGCTTGCGGTACAAAGGGAAAGAAAAACCACCTCGTTCTATA
>JAATFH010000541.1 GCA_015655315.1 Terriglobales bacterium | reverse complement strand
GAATGAACATAGTCTGTAGAAAGGCTCCCAGCGGCGAGGTGTTGGAACCCATATTGGAGCTGACGGCGGCGCCGGAGATAGAGACCGCCTGGCCTCGCCGCCCCCCGTGGGCGAAGCTGCCGTCCGCGGGCGTCCACGTAGGTGCGTAGCCCACTCTAGGGCGGTCAGAACCGCATCGGAGCGGAGTAAGTGTGAACGAGGCGCTGTGGCGCGTGTTAAGGGAAAGATCGGAGCTGCCACCGAGGTTGAGTGTGCAGTTGATGACGGGCATCGGACCACGATACGGACCACATTCCGTACTGTCGCCGTCCGGGCTCGTGCGCAAGCCACCAGAATCAGTCCGAAAGCGCGAGAGGTCAAGGTCATCATCGAAATCGAATTTCGTGAATGGGTTCGGCTTGCGGGCTCCCGGAGTCCAACGGGTTGCCCCGAGATAACAGCGAACAAGGCGGTTCCGGTAGAACTGGTTGAGCCCGAAAATGTTGATCTCGAAAAAGCGCGAGAAGATCCACGACAGAAAGATGATTCCCCCGAGAGGGACGAGGATCTTCCACCACGCGAGTTCGCAGAAAAAGCGCACTACGTGGGCATCGGTGAACGGGCAGTTGGGCCCGAAGATCTCAAACAGCAATATGAAGAGCACGGTCGAGCCGAGGATGAAGGCCCCTATGATGAAGAGCAGGCCTCCAGCTTTCGCACAGAATTCGAGCGCCGCCGAATTATTTTCACTCCGCTCGCCGTCTGTCTTGCTGCTTTTGCCGGCAAAGAGACCGCCGATGACTGTGCCGATCCAGCCAAGTATTGTGGTCCACTTGATCTTGTTCAGCCAGTGGTTCCTCTCTGACATTTTGACGAAGGTCAATGTGAGGCCGGGAGCCAAGACGGACACCGCGGAGAGGACCAGACCAATGCCACCGAAGATGGCCAGCCAGGTACCAAAGCGGGTCCACCATTCGCGCAGCCCTTCACCGGTGTTTCGACCGGTGAATCCGATTAGCAGAAGAATGCAGACGGCAAAAGCAAGCAGAACGAGCGCGGGACCAAAGACGAAGGCGAGACCATTAGAGATATCTTTTGAGTCGGACCAAGTCCGGAAGAGTAGGAAGGTGCCGGCGAGTTCAAGATAGAGCACCGCCGTACATATTGGTCCAATCCAGACCCAGTGCCATTTGTGCCAGCGCAGAGTGCGAAAAGAGATGATTGCGAACGCAATTCCACTGCTGAGAAGTAAGCACCACCAGTGGCACCATGCAACCTTCAGAATCTCTGAATAATGGTGGAGGCCTGCAGCCCAACCACAGTTGGCCGAAGCAGTGAGCCAGAGATGAGAGGCCATGGCAAAGGCCCCGATCCATGCGGGGGTAACGGCGAGCAGGCGCACCCATTTCGACTGCTCGCGCAAGCCTGTTGCGACACGTTCCGCTCCCTGAAGGTTGTGAAGAATCGACCACAGCGTCACAACACCTGCCGCCAGCGCGATGACGCCGGCAAGGGGAATGCTGTTGATGGAGAGAATTCCTAAAGAGAGCGGGCGAGTCTCGACGGCTCCGAGGAGAAGGAATACGCGCATGCCCAGGATGGTTGTGAGCAGAAGACTGAAGAGCCACGCGACGCCGGTAAGCTGAATCAGGAAGGCATTGCGAAACCAGCTATTGGCGAGGTTCCATGTGTCGGCGCTGAGGATACCCGTGCGGGGCGCTAGGTAATTTGAGTGGGAGCGCAGGTGACCGATGGAGTCGGTCCAATCGGTAAGCCGACCGAGCCAGTAACCACTGCGGCGAACATTCGTTACGAGCCAGGAACCGATGAAACCGCCCCCCGAGACCGTCGAGAGGTAGTCGATGTACCGGAGGAGATCGAGTTCCTGCAGGCCTTGAAGCACGCCGAGATTGAGAGTTGCGCTTCGGATCCCACCACCGGAAAAGGCAAGCCCAATGAGGTTGAGAGGACGCTCGCCGGTCGTCATTCGCTTGCTCCACCCGGCGGTTTCCTCCGCTTGCCCTACGGCGGGAGTGGAACCGTTGGCTGGTAGTGGGACAGCGGACACGCCTGAAGCCGGAGCCGCTTCGCTGAGAAGAGTTCCGACGCTAGGACCGGCGGGCGCCGGTGTTGGCTCACCCACCTCTGGACTGATATCGGGCGCAAGCGAGGGGTCGCGGAAATGGCGTACCCTGCGCTGGTTTTCAATCTCGTCCAGCTCTTCGTCGAAGACGGCGCGCCATCGTCTGACATGGCTCAGCAGGGGTGGGTAATCGTCCGGCATGGCACGTTGGCGTTCCAGTTCCCGCGTCAGCTCAACCGAGTTCTGGATCAGATCACAAACGTAGTCGAAGACTGATCGAAGCGTTTCTTCGGCTTTTTGCAACTCAGCGGCATCAGTCGGCTGGTCATGCAGCAAAGCATAGAATCGCAGGAGGTGCAGCCAGTTGTACTTCTTGTATCGCACTGTAGCGTTGGCCGAAACCTCGGCCCGCAGCAACTGAGCGATCCAGTAGATATCGCTTAGGGCAAGACGGGCGGCTATGGGATGGGTGACCAGCCAGCCTTGAGGCGACCGCTGCTGCTCACCTTCGTTTTGTGCAACATCTTCGGTTCTGAGAGTCACCACAGATGGATGGCTAAAAGAAAGATAAAAACGGCTGCGATCCGTTGCCCATTGTGCCAACCCCCTTCTGATCTGGTCGAAACGGATAGCCTGGGTCTCCGTCGTTTCCGGGCGAAGGCCGCGCAGCCAGAGTTCGAACTGGGTCGGCTCCTCCAGTTCGTATTGGACCGAGCCTTCCTGCGCAGGCTGGAAATGGTCGAGGAAAAGCAGAGCTGTCCTTACCGGTTCCTCCTGGTCCTTAGCCTGGTGGACGCGCAGTGCATCGACCGAGGCCTGGCATTCGGGCAGCCCGCTCAGCGTGGGAGGGGTGAGCAGAGGCAGCGACCGGACATTTCCGTCAGTGCAGACCGAAGCGGCCGTGACCTGAAATGGTTCACGACGGGCGAGGAAGCGAATCCCGAAATAGAGATAGGCATCGAGATAACGCAGAAATGCTTCGGAACTGAAGAGAAGACAGAGGTGTTGGACGGTCTCCAGGGGCAGGTCTTCGACGGAAAGGCCGAGTTCAAGCCGGATCTCGCGGAGTGTCAGCGCACCGAGGGTTCCGTCCAGATCTGCTCGCAGATCTATCATCCATCTATCGCTATCGGACTGGAATCCCGCTTCATCGTGTGGACGAAGCACGCGACGGAGACAGGCCTCTAAGTCCGCCTCTTTGCCGAGTATGCGGCTACCTTTGAACTGCTGTTCTTCATTCAATCTGGCGAGTCGGCCGATGACCGACCACGGTGAACCGCTGAAACCGGCGCTTTCATTCATGTGCATCAATTCCCCCCAGCGGGTAGATCCTGATTTACGGAACTAGAAAAGAGACTAAAGTTTGGTGCTCAGACCCAGACGCGCGTTTCAGTAAGCTCTGCGAATGCTGGCTGTCGGGGGGGTACGACGACCTAGAAGGACTTGGAGCGCCAAGTAACACCGATGGCGCTAGTCGCTCCATCGAGAACGAACTATTCAGAAATACTTGGGAGGTTATTAAGCCTGTTTACGCTCGAAGTCAAGAACTTTATGCTGCACCGACGCGTGACCAAGAGAAACTGAATCCGTTCGAGTTCGCCTCCGGCGGTTTGGCAGAGGCGTGCACAAGTGCGACGAAGATCGTGAGGCGCCAGATGGTCAATGCCGATTCGTTTGGCGTATCGCTTCACGACCAGATTACGTCGGTCGTCAGTTCACTGCTGCATCTCTTCTGCCGCGCAAGGTGTCTTGGGGAGCGGCATTCAATAGCTCTTGCGCCTAATCGCCAGTCAGCCAATTGCCAATCCTCCGGCCAGGGCGCTTGACGCCCTTAACTCTTCGAATTCCCAATGGCCGGCTTCAGGCCTCCACCAACCGCTCTCCGCAGACGCATCTGACAACCGCCGGGTCGCGGAAAGATGAAGATTGATTACTAGTTTTTGTGAAGGATGGATGCGGCCAGTTTGAAACCTTTCCCTCTTAGGTTCTCAATCGGGTCAGCCAGGCCGCTCTTCTCCATTTTCTGTCGCAGACGCTTGATGCAGCTGGCGAGCGCAATCGGGGAATTACGCAGATCGTCACCCCAGACATCATCGAGGATTTCATTCTGAGAAAAAATCCTCGATGGACTCGATGCCAGTTTCTCAAGAAGCCTGATCTCGCGGTTCGAGAGCATCACGGGTGTCTCGTCAGCCAGTAGAATCCGGGTCTTCCGGTCAAGCGTAAAGCGGCCAATGCGGGACCTCCGTTCGGCCTTTGCGGCTAAACCGAGATCGCGCTCTCGTCGGCGAAGATGAGCATGGATCCGGGACAACAAGGTTGAGATTGGCGGACGCTTAATGATGTAGTCGTCCGCTCCTGCATCCAGTGAAGCGGTCTCGTAAAGATCGCCTTCGAGTGCAGTATGCACGAGAATTGGAGCTGTAATGCCCGAGGCGCGAAGCTCTCGGATGAGTCCTGTACCACTCCAAGATCCGACAGCAGAACTAGAAGGTTCGATCGCCATTTCGCCATTCGGTCGAGGCGAGAGATCAAACTCTACCAGGATGAGATCAAATTGTGACTTCTTGATCCATGTGTGCGCTTCTGTTGCCGATGTGGCGAGTTCCGCCTCGAAGCCAAATTGCATAAGCGTGGATTGTAAAGCAGTTGAAGGAACGATTTCGCTATCGACTAGTAGAATTGAGTTCACAGTTCTGAACCTCAAATAGAACTTCGTGTGAAAGAAACGTAGACAAGCCGATTCTCAGCGCGGTGTGCCAGAAGTGGTAATCATGTAGGTTCGTAGATTATGATGTTGTGCATGCACAACATCATGTCATAACTGTAAAGCCACCCTGAAAAGGTGGCAAATGATATCTGTGTCCGATTGGGTCGGCGCTTAAATAAATTGAGAGAAGACAAAGGCTGGACACAGGCCTATCTTGCCGAAATTTCGGGACTTGGGCGTTCGCACATATCGGAATTGGAGAACGGTCGCAGGGAAGCGGGATTAAAGGCCTTGGAGATGTTAGCGACGAGTTTCAATATGACAGTCTCAGAACTACTGAAGGGTGTCTAGGTCTTAGTGGGCACCTAGACTCTGCTCGATCCTTTCTCTCCATTGCACCACCAGTGAACAGCCTGAATATTATCGGGGTGATCATCCCGCCACGCTCCTCCCATACCTCTTGGACAAATGTGGTCTGGCACGATGTCGTTGTAATCGGTGAATGGTTCTTCGCAGATCGCGCAGATGCCTTTCTGCTCCCTGATCTTCCGAGTCATTAGCTTTCGCATCTCCGCGTTCGAGCGCAATTCACGATGACCTCTAGGATGGTATGGGTCGTCAATACGCTGAACGCCAAATTGCTTCGACACTCGGGGTTTTGGAATTGGCTCCCGGCCACAGCAGGCTAGCGAGCGATGAATCGGACAGTATTCACCGCGACGGAGTTTCATCAATGTTCTCCCGAACGGGTTGAATTCGGTAAATTGTGGAGGTCAAAGAAGAGGCGGGAGATTTCTCTTGCAGATGGAACTAAATACAGTGACTGGTTTAGATCGGGAGCCTTGATAAGAGGGCTTGTCTGAAAAGCAGGTCGAGCGAACCTTGCTTTTACGAGAGCAATCTAGCCACACGTTCAAAAGCGAAATCAGACGAAAACACTGAATTCCCCATCAAGAACGCCCCTTTTAGACTCCGATAAAACTCTCATCCTTCCCCAGTGTGCGGGTTGTGTGCACGCACGATTCGTTACACGCACGGTCTTGTTCTCCGTATTCGGCAGGCGGTACGTTGGAAGCTGCTCTTGACGAGCCCTGCCAAAGATCTCGATTTACCGAGGCAGGCTCGGCGGCGTTTCAGCGTGTTAGATGTGGAGCAGGCCAAGCGGTTCATTGCGGCTATGTCGGGGCACAAGTATGATGCCTTGTTTGCTCTCGCGATCAGCACAGGTGTGGTAAGGGGCCGGGTGTTGTGGCTCGACGGAGCCGGACTGGTCAGCAGCAAGGACATGCGGGCCTTCTTCGATATCGCGAAGCGAAACGGCAACCGCGTCATTCTCTCTGGCGATTACACGCAGCATTCGAGTGCGGAAGCGGGCGCTGTGTTTCGCCTTCTGGAAAAGGAGGCCGGGGGTGAAACTGACTCGCCTTATGGAGGTCCGTCGGCTGACGGAGCCCGGATATAAAAAGGCTGTCGAGCAGATATCCCAGGGGGCAGGCAAAGCAGCTCGGAAAGGTTTCGACTCCCTCGACAGGATGGGAGGTGTTATAGAGGCTTCGGAAGAAGAGCGTCGAGGTTTATCGGGTTCGGAATATAGGCATTGCAAAGGGCGACCGCCTTTGGGCGCATTATCTCGGCTTTAAGGAGAAGCTCCTCCTGATCTTCGGCGAGCGGGCAATGGAAATCGAGGGGCATAACCTGGGGCCGTTGGTAGCCGAAATTCGGGAAGGAAAACTCAATCTAATTCGAGAAATGCCCACGGCCAGGCAGTTGCTCTTAGGCGATGGCAATCTCTCAGGCGAGCCCGTCATCGTGGCGGTCCGGTCCTATCCCGATGTGGAGAAAATGATGAACGAAATCAAAAAAGAAGATGAACATGGTCAAGGCGGACATGATAGACGGGTTCGGCGACAGTGAATTGGGCGAAGTGAAGGCGCTGGCAGATAAGATACTGAAAACATCGAGATGAACAGCGAAAAGCAAAGGCAGTCGAACAGGCGCGCGCCATGCTCCCTGGCCTAACCCTCAAAGACCTCGCCAAGGACAAAATAAAGCCCAACAAAGGGCCCTCATATAAGGGAGGGCATACCTACTAGCACTCGACCGACAAAACGCTTATATGGATGGCTGAGGGGCAAAGCCGAAATGGCTGCGCGAGCTGGAGGCCGATGGAGACGCCGCACGGGAGGTGATGAATGCGTGAACAGTCGGAAAATCGCCGAGATGACATACCCTTATGAACACGCATCTAACTGAACTGCTATGCAAAATCTCCAAACGAGGAAAACATGGCCAATAAGGCGGCACTCATAAAGTTTTCGACACTGGATGTGGCGGTGATGACGGCAAACTATTTGTTTGGCCAAGGCGGCATCTGGATCGAGGGCACGACATTCGCGAACGAATTGAAAGTGAAAACCGGCGGTGAGGCTTTACCTGAACTATTCGCTGAATCCGCTTACTCGTTTGTTCCATTCTCGAAGGTGGATTGGATTATGACACCTGAGAAGCCGAAGAATGACGCGGAGAGCCGCGACTGATGTCCTGAAGCTTAGATCCTTTGCCCGTTCGTGGGAGATTCCAGCTCTTCGCCAACGTGCCGGGGAAACACGGCGGGTTTAGTCCCAAGGTCCCCTTCAGCCGAGGGCCCCATGGCGTTCAATCTTATTCTTGGAAGGCGCAGCACTGCTCCTCTCCGCACGGTCGGTTTCGATCCCCGCTCGACGCACAATGCAACGGGCGAGCTAATCAGCTACTCCGGCGATTCACACCTCATTACATTTTGCCCCTACGGGCACTGGGAAGACCTCAGGTCCGGTCATCTGCAATGCCTTGACGCATCCCGGTCAGTTAATCGTTATTGACATAAAAGGCGAAATCAGACCGACCACAACCTCGATAAACTGCTCGCCAGCGCCCGCTCCTTCGCGCTCAGCAAAGCTCAGAAGCGCAAGATGTCGGATGCGGAAGGACTGGCGCAGGATGTTGTTGTGCGCTGCTGGCAGACCTTCCATAGCTTCAATCCCCAACGTGGAAACTTCCGCGCCTGGATTGCGACGCTGACCAACAACTACCTGAACACCTGCCACCGGAGCGCAAAACGCCAGACCATCGCCGATCAGTAGCCGGAAGATCGACCGCTCGACAACCTCGATGTCGCCTTCATCGACGACGATCAGTCGGAGCGCGACTTGAGCCACCTACCGAAGCAGATGTATCAGATCGCCGCAATGCTGGGCATGGGCTACACCCGGCAGGAGGTAG
>JAATFH010000311.1 GCA_015655315.1 Terriglobales bacterium | reverse complement strand
GAAGGTAACCCGCACTGCTCTGCAGAACGCGGCTTCCATCGCCGGCCTGATGCTGACCACCGAAGCCATGGTCTCCGAAATTCCGGAGCCGAAGTCTGCTGCTCCAGCAGGCGGCGGTCACGGCGGCGGTATGGAAGGCATGTACTAGGACTTCGCGTCCATCCAGCCTGTCCTGAGCGTAATCGAAGGAACGGCACACAAAAGCCCCGCCTCTGGCGGGGCTTTTTGCTTTGTATCCATTCTCTTCTCTGATCTATCCAGGAAGAACCTTTCAAAACGCCCACAGACATGGTCTGCCCCCGGGATGCCGGACAGACAAAGATTTTCTTTTGGGTGATACAGACTTCCGGCAGGATCAGAAGTCTGAAGGATTTTCTTCGCAGTCCCACAGGTTAAAAAGGAAGTATATCCAACCGCTTCAGGGCAACCGTTTATCACTTCGCCTAATCAGAATTAACACGTAAGTAACACCTGAAAGTAACTTTTAACTTGCTATCCAGATGATTACTAACTACTGTTACTTCACTAGCTCGCCGATCTTTCCCTTGAGAAAATTTAAAAGGATTCAGGATGAAACAGGTACTTTTGCTCGTCGTCCTCCTATGCCTTCACGTGGAAGTTCGCGGCCAGTCTGGACAGGCAATTAACGATAATTTGCCCTCTGCACCCTCTGCTCACTTTGCGGAAGGGTCGGCTGACGCTGGCGCGGTTTCTCCTTCCACGAATACCCCGCATGTCCCAACTTCTTATCGACCGACGATGCCCGTCACCACGCTGACGTGGGGTATGAAGCTGAACTACTACCTGCGGAGTACGGTTTCCTTCCGTAACTTTCTGGAAGCGGGCTTTATTGCCGGGATTCCGAATCTTCCTTCGGCTCCGATGCAGCCGCAACCACCGGCAACGATCACCATTGACGGCGTCCAGAATTACGCCAATGCCATGGATGCCTATGGCGATGCCATGGACGTCTGGCGGCGGTCGAGCGAGGATGATCTGCGCTATCGTGGGCGGCGCTTCGCGGTAGGCCTGTACACCGCAGAGACACGACAGCTGCTCAGCAACTTTGTCATTCCCGTCGCCTTGCACCAGGACCCGCGCTACGTTCCGGCCGAGATCGATGGAAGCTTCGGCCAGCGCATGTGGCATGCGGTCAGCAATATTGCCGTCACCCGCAGCGAACATGGGCGTCTCGTTCCGAACTATTCGAAGCTCGGCGGCACAGTCGCGGCGGCCTTTCTTGGCAAGACCGTGTATGCCAAGCAGCTCGACGTGCCCCAGCTCCAGACCGGACAGTTTGTAAAGCGTTATATCGGTTATAGTCTCGCCGGAGATCTGGCGACCAACGTGGGCCGCGAACTCGTGCGTACGGCGATCAAGCCGGATATCGAGATGTTCGCCTCGCAGGGAGTGGCTACGCAGGATTCGTACTACCCGCTTTCGGTAGGCGGGAAGTTCTTCTATTGGGCGCGCAGTACGTACGGACTGCGCAACTTCATCCAGGGTGTGCTGATGGCGGGAATCCCGGACATTCCGGACCAGCCCGATCAACCCGCTGTCCCCAACATCACCACGGACGAAGAAGCGCTCAAGTTCGACGCGATCTTTGTGCAGTATGGCAAGGACATTCAGGAGTGGCGCGACAATCTTGAAGAAGATGTGCGCTATCACGAGCGGCGGTTGATTGGTGGATTCAGCGAATCGGAGACGCAGCAGTTCCTGACCAACTTCGCGCTGTCGATAGCCCTTGGGATGGACCCTCGCTACATTCCGCTCGGTCCCGGACACTCCGCCGGTGCGCGCCTGGGCAATGCCCTCTCCAGCATGGTGGTGGGCCACATGGATTCGGGCCGCAAGATGATCAATGTTCCGATACTCGCCGGAACGGTGGGCGCGGCGTTTATGGCGAAGGAGCTGTACTATCCCAAACTGGGTGTGCCGGAGATGGAGAGCAACCGCGTGCTGGGGAAAACCATTGGTTTCAATCTGGCAGCCGACGGCCTGTTCAACCTCTTCGGCGAGTTCTTTATCCACAAGGGCTTTTAGCTTTTCCTCACCTGCCTCGGAGGTTGACAGACAATCCGTCAGCGACCCGTTACAGTGGTTAGGACAGCGGCGCGCGACTTTGTCTGCGCCGCAGGGGAGGGGTGAGGTGGATCAGAGATTTTCCGGCAAATCCGCATTGGTCAGCGGCGGCACGGGCGGCCTGGGTCGCGCTGTAACTCTGGCTTTTCTCGCAGAAGGCGCGCGTGTATCTGTTCCCTACTTCCATGCCAGTGAATTTAATGAGTTGAAGGCTGCGGCGCAGGATCATGCTGTGCGGCTTGAGGGAGAGAAGGTCGATGTTACGGACGAAGCCGCAGTGCATGCGTTTGTCGATGGAGTATTAGCAAAGCATGGGCGGCTCGATGTTCTGGTAAATACCGTTGGCGGCTATGCCGGTGGATTGAAGCTTTGGGAGATGGACGCGAAGGTCTTTGACCGGATGCTGCAGCTGAATCTGCGCTCGGGTTTTGCGTTGTCGCGCGCCGTCGTTCCAGCCATGTTGAAACAGGGGCATGGGGCCATTGTGAATGTTGCCGCCAAGGCTGCGGTCGATCACGCTGCAGGCGCTTCGGCGTATGCCTCTTCGAAGGCTGCGGCTGTGGCGCTCATGGATTCGCTTGCGGCCGATTTGAAAGGCACCGGGGTTCGCGTGAATTCGATTTTGCCGAGCATCATCGATACGAAAGCGAACCGGGAGGCGATGCCGGATGCGGACTTCAGCAAATGGCCGAAGCCGGAGGAGATTGCCCGCGTCATTCTTTTTCTGTGCAGCGACGACGCCACGGTGGTTCATGGCGCCGCCTTGCCGGTTTACGGGAATAGTTGAAACATACTCCGACTTATAAGTGGAATAGCCGGTCTGCTCCTATTACGAGGCCGAGTGTAATCACAGCGATTGCCACTTCTCCGACGGCCCCGACGATGAAAGGACGCACGCCCTGCTTGCCCAGTTCGCGGAAGCTGGTACGCAGGCCGACTCCGGCGAAGGTGAGTAGAAAGGCCCAGCGGGAGAGATTGCCCAGCGTGGCCAGCTGCGGCTTGGTGAAGAAGCCGATGGTCGCAAGCAGCGAGATGAGCAGGAATCCAAGAACGAACTTCGGAAACTTCTTCCAGAGGAAGGCTCCCTTGTTCGTGATTTCTGCCGCCTGACCTTTGGATGCCCAGTAAATGGCGTATCCGAGCACAACAAAACCGATGAGCGCGTTGCGGCAGGTCTTGGCCAGGACGGCGAACTTTCCGGCGGCGTCGGAGTAAATGGCTCCGGCGGCGGTCGCTTCGGCTGTGTTATCGACGGCGAGGCCTGTCCAGAGACCGTAGGCGTGATCGCTCAAATGCAGTGCATGGCCTACGACAGGAAAGACAAAAAGCGAAATTGCGCCCAGGGCTAAAATCGCGGCAATCGCGTAAGAGGAGTCCTCCTCGTCAGCGTCGATGGCTCCCTGGGTAGCAATGATGGCTGAAACTCCGCAAACCGAAGAGCCGACGGCGAGCAGCGTAATGAGCTTGGGTGAAAGCTTGAAGCCGCGTCCGAGGTAGGTCATGAAGGTCAGAGCCAGCGCCAGTTCGATGAAGACGAGAATGAGGCTGATGCCGCCGAGACGCAGGATGTCGCCGAGGATGAAGCGTGCGCCGAGCAGGACGATTCCGGCTTTAAGCCAGAATTCGTAGGTGGCGACACCTGGGCGGAAGATCTCGGGCACGCCAACAGTGTTGGCGATGACGAGACCGATCACGATGGCCCAGAGAACGTATTCGATATTCGGAAGGAACAGGTGATGGGCTTTGCCGTAGTGCGCGATGGACTGCTCGATGAATTTGCCTGCGTAACCGACGGCGGCGAGGAGCAGGATTCCGGGAATGAGGCGGAGGAAGCTGCTGAGAAAACCGACTGGCCGCTCCTGTGTTTGCGGCTGCGCCTTGGATTGAGTCGGGGGCTGGGTGACAACGACTGTGTCTGCCATATTCGTTCTCCTTTGAATTACCAGGGCACCGATTTGAGGATTCCGGCGCGGACGAGCAGGGCGAGAACGAGGGAGAGCAGGACGGCCCAGCTGTCGATGGAAAGACGGTGTTTTGCGGGTGTGGACATAAATACTTGCTCCGAAAAGAGTTGAGGCGCGAATACGACTCGCGGTCACGGGAAATTCAGTTTTAAGGGAATAGGCGAGAAGAGATCAGCGACAACAACAGCCGAGGGTGTGGCGAGTCGCAAATGGAAGCAGTAACTTCATGCCTGTGGGTTTTCTATCACAATCTGCCGGAAATTTATGTGAATTTTGGGGAGCGCGAAATACGGGATTCAACGCCGCGGCTTCATTCGTTCTTCCACAAGCTAGAAAACCGCCGGTCATTCTGAACGCGCAATCCGCGTGAAGAATCCATGCAACGTGGGTAAGGGCGAAGCGTTCGGTGAACTTTCGACCGGAATTAAGGCGGAAACATTTGACCTTTATGGCTGCCGAGACGTTGTATGGATTCTTCGCCTTCGGCTCAGAATGACCGTGCCTCCCTGGGACTGTACCGGGCGAAAAACAGCTTGATCCCAAGGCAAAGAAAGCCCCGTTATTTACGGGGCTTTCTTGCTTTAGTTAAGGCTTTACTTTAACTTTGCCATGATCTCATCGAGCACCTGCTTTGAGGGGCGCGTACGCTCCTGCGGCAGTGTCGCCAGAGGCTCATCCACCATGTTCAGCATGTCGGTGAAGCTGGGCTTCTGCGTGTCGATGTAGAAGACGCCTGTCAGGACTTCGCCCTTCTCGTGCGCTTCCATCAGTGCCTTGACTGCGGAAATGCGGTTGGTCGGGTTGTAGCCCTCGTGCAGCTTGCGCAGGCGCATGTGCGAGCCGTCATGCATGGTCACGTCGTAGGTCGAGCCTTCTTCGTAGTCGATGGCGATGTCTTCAAAGTGCGGCACAAAACCGACTTCGCTGATGGCTTCTTCGTGCTCCTGCATGTACTTGTAGCTCTTGGTCGAGCCTTCGTGATCGTTGAAGGTGACGCAGGGCGAGAT
>JAATFH010000448.1 GCA_015655315.1 Terriglobales bacterium | reverse complement strand
TTTTTGGCGTGGTCCTTCTGGTGGGTCTGGGATACGCCGGTTTCCATCTGGCAAACGATCTTTCCGACACGCATATTGAAAGCGCGTGGCCCTATATACTGCTCGGCGTGGCGCTCCTGATTGCGCTGGGATTTGAATTCGTCAATGGATTTCACGATACGGCGAACGCTGTCGCCACGGTGATCTACACGCACTCGCTGGAGCCGCATGTGGCGGTGGTCTGGTCCGGAATGTGGAACCTGATTGGCGTGCTGACTTCTTCGGGCGGAGTGGCGTTTTCGATTCTTTCGCTGCTGCCGGTAGAGCTGATCCTGCAAGTCGGCAAAGGCGCTGGATTTGCGATGGTCTTCTCTCTGTTGATTTCCGCGATTATCTGGAACCTGACCACCTGGGCGATGGGACTGCCGGCTTCCAGCTCGCATACTCTGATTGGTTCGATTATCGGCGTGGGCCTGGCAAATCAAATGATGGGCGGACACAACGGCACGAGCGGCGTGGACTGGACGCAGGTGTCGAATGTGTTTCGCGTCCTGCTGATCTCGCCTGTCGTGGGTTTTGGCCTGGCCGCATTGTTACTGCTGCTTCTTAAGGTACTGGTCAAGGACAAGGCTCTCTATGAGTCGCCCAAGGGCACGGAGCCGCCGCCGTTCTGGATTCGCGGACTGCTGATTCTGACCTGCACGGGTGTGAGCTTCGGGCACGGATCGAACGACGGGCAGAAGGGCATGGGCCTGATCATGCTGATCCTGATCGGTACGGTGCCGACGGCATACGCGCTGAACCACGCCATTGGTTTCGCGCAGGTTCCGGATTTTGCGGCTGTCTCCGAA
Source organism: Terriglobales bacterium (assembly GCA_015655315.1). Classification (GTDB taxonomy): domain Bacteria; phylum Acidobacteriota; class Terriglobia; order Terriglobales; family Acidobacteriaceae; genus Alloacidobacterium. The sequence continues at coordinate 2,862 of JAATFH010000448.1, read as the reverse complement.
CAGGCTGCGCATGTTCTGAGCGGTTACGTTTCGCAGGATGCGGTGATGGACGACGCGCGCAACGATCTGACGGAATACATCCGCACCAAGAATTTCACACCGACGACAGCGCTGGCGGCGCGGCAGTTGGCGATCGATATCAGCCACGAAGTGCAGCAGTACAAATCGCTCGCGGCGGTGCCATCCGGTCAACAGCAGAACGTCCGCAACGATATGTACGTGGAAAGCGAAGCGTTGCGGCTGATGGCCAAAGCGAAGAACCCGGCCTTTACCGCTGCGGAAACAAGCGTGCTGACGAATTACAAGAAGCACCTGGATGACTCGACCAAGTTCATTCCCACGTGGGTCAAAGTTGCCGTGGCGCTGGCGCTGGGGCTGGGCACGATGGTGGGATGGAAGCGCATCGTGGTGACGGTCGGCGAAAAGATCGGCAAGGAGCACCTGACGTACGCGCAGGGCGCTTCGGCTGAGATCGTTGCCGCCTGCACGATCATCGCCGCCGATCAGTTCAAGATGCCGGTATCGACGACGCATGTGCTCTCCTCGGGCATTGCCGGTACGATGATGGCAAATGGCAGCGGATTGCAGCTTGCGACGATCCGGAACATCGCCCTGGCCTGGGTCTTTACCCTGCCGGCGGCAGCCCTGCTGGCTGGCGGCCTTTTCTGGATACTGCGGCAGTTCGTCCACTGATTTCAAATCAGATCTGACGCGATTCGCGGCGCTTCGGTAGTATCAAAGAGAACCGGAGCGCCGTTTTATTTGTGGGCGTGTATCCTGTCCCCTTGAACGCATGAGTTTAAAAGCAAAGATTGAAGCGGTGATCTATGCCGCAGAGGAGCCGGTGACGCTGGCACAGCTTGCCGGTCTGTTTGCCGACGAGGCACTGGAAGAGAAGCGTGCGCGCGAGGCTGCGGCCCGGATGGCCGAACCGCCGAACGAAGTAGCCGTAGTACTTACCTCCGAGAGCCTCGAACCGGACGACGGCGTAGTTTCGCTGGACGCTGTCGTTGAGATTCCTGAAGATCAGGCCGCTCCTTTGACCGTGGAAGAAGCCGCGGTCATGGCGGCGCGGGATGCGGACGACAGCGCAGCAGCCGCGACAGAGCCGGAACCGGCGGCCGCTCCTTCTATCGAAGATGAAAAGAAAGCTTCCCGCCTGCGCGATCGTGAGGTACGCGACGAGCTTCGCAGAATCGTTGCCGAGTTGCTTGCCGATTATGCGGAGAACGACCGCGGCATGGAGATTCGCGAGATCGCCGGCGGCTATCGAGTGGGCACGAAGCCGGAGTATCACGACGCCGTACGCGGCTTTGTGAAGAGCCTGAAGCCTCCCATGAAGCTCTCTCTGCAGGCCCTGGAGACGCTGGCGGTGATTGCTTATAAGCAGCCGGTAACGGCTCCGGAAGTAGGCGAGATTCGCGGCGTCGATTCGGCTGGTGTGATCGGGTCGCTGATCAGCCGCAAGCTGATTACGACGGCAGGCCGCAAGCAGGTCATCGGCAGGCCGATTCTTTACAAGACGACCAAGGAATTCCTCCTGCGCTTCGGGCTGAAAGATTTGAACGAACTGCCGTCGATTGAGGAATTCGAAAAGATGGCAGCGGGTGAGCTGGCCGAGTCCGAAGAATTGCCATTTGAGGTCAAGGCCGTCCCTAACGAGGAGGGCATCGTCGAGGCGGAAGCCGGCGATACCGAAACGGAAGAAGCGGACGGCGAAGAAGCGAGGGTGCACGCTGCCGCGGTCGAGATCGCCGAGGAGACAGAGGAAGACGCGGACATTCCCGGCATCGCGGTGGAAGTCGAGATCGAGATCGAGGAAGCTGAAGTCATCGAGGAAGCCGTGACGGAAGAGGCGGAACACAGCCATGAGTGAAGCAGTCCGGTTGCAGAAGATCATCGCCCAGGCAGGGATCGTCTCGCGGCGCAAGGCAGAGGAGTTGATTGCCGAAGGGCGCGTGCAGGTGAATGGTCAGACGGTGACCGAACTGGGCACAAAGGCCGATCCGGAGCGCGACCACATCCGCGTGGACGGCAAGCTGCTGCACGGTGCGCAACAGCATCGCTACTTGATGCTGAACAAACCTAAGGGCTACGTCACGACGGCCAGCGATCCCGAGGGACGGCCAACCGTCATGAAGTTTGTCGAGCGTACCGGGGTGCGCGTCTTTCCGGTGGGGCGGCTCGATTACCAGAGCGAAGGCCTGCTGCTGATGACCAACGATGGCGAGTTAGCGAATGCGCTGACGCGGGCGGCGGCGAAAGTCGAGAAAGTCTACCTCGTGAAGATCAGCGGCAAGCCGGACGCGGCTGGCCTCGATCAACTTCGATCGGGAATCATGATCGAGCGCGGGAAGCCGGGATCGCGCGAAGGCCGGGTGATGACTTCTCCGGCGACGATCAAGCTGATGCGCGATGCGGAAAACCCCTGGTATGAAGTGACTCTGGTTGAGGGCCGCAACCGTGAGATCCGCAAAATGTTCGAGGAGATTGGGCATCACGTGGAAAAGATTCGCCGCGTGGGCTATGGTCCGCTGGTGCTGGATGTGACTCCGGGTGAAGTGCGGGAGCTTTCGCTGGATGAGGTTGAGGCGCTGCGGAAGGCTGCCCGGCCTAAGAGCGGGAAGACGGCTGTCGCCAAGCCCAAGGCCGCTCAACGATCGAAGACGCCGAAACGCTCAACGGCACCTCCAGGGAAAAAAAGGCCACCTCGAAAGAGCGATCGTTCCTCGCGTCCTGTTCACCGCAAAGCTGCAGACTGAGCGACATTCGACAGGGCACTGCAGGGATTTGCGTGGGAAAACAGGCGGACGGAGACATGGCTCTTTCATCGTCTGGATTCTTCGCTTCGCTCAGAATGAC
>JAATFH010000332.1 GCA_015655315.1 Terriglobales bacterium | reverse complement strand
CTCGCTCTTTGCCGCCTTGCCGAGGTCGGGGGCGAGGAAGCTGATCTCATCGAGGACGCGCTCCATGATGGTGTGCAGACGACGGGCGCCGATGTTCTCCGTGGTTTCGTTGACGCGGAAGGCGAAGCGGGCTATCTCTTCGAGCGACTCGGGCGTGAATTCGAGCTTCAGGCCCTCGGTATCGAGTAGCGCCATGTATTGCTTGGTCAGTGACGACTTCGGCTCGGTCAGGATGCGGATGAAGTCTTCGACCGTAAGTGAATGCAACTCAACGCGGATGGGGAAGCGGCCCTGTAGTTCCGGGATCAGGTCGCTGGGCTTCGAGACGTGGAAGGCTCCGGCGGCGATGAAGAGGATGTGGTCGGTGCGCACCATGCCGTAGCGGGTGTTGACCGTGGTGCCTTCGACGATGGGCAGAATGTCGCGCTGCACGCCTTCGCGCGAGACATCGGGACCGTGTCCGCCTTCGCGGCCGGCAATTTTGTCAATCTCGTCGAGGAAGACGATGCCGGAGTTTTCCACGCGTTCCACGGCGGTGCGCGTCACCTGATCCATGTCGATCAAGCGGCCTTCCTCTTCCTGCACCAGGTATTCGAAGGCTTCGCCGACCTTCATCTTGCGCTTCTTGGTGCGCTGACCAAAGATGTTGGGCAGGACATCCTTGAGATTGATGTCCATCTCTTCGACGCCCTGGTTCGAGATGATCTCGAAGGACGGTGCGTTGCGCTCGCGTACGTCGATCTCGACCATGCGGTCGTCGAGCTTACCCTCGCGGAATTGCTGGCGCAGCTTCTCCCTGGTTCTCTGGTGCGATTCGTTGCTGGGCGTGGGGAAGGTGAGAGTGTTATTGCTTCCGGCTTCGGTTTGCGGCGCGGGAGCCTGCGGCACAGCAGCAGGAGCCGGGGTAGCCGTGGGTGGCGGCAGCAGCAGGTCGAGCAGGCGCTCTTCAGCGTTCAGTTCGGCCTTGTCCTCGACTTCTTCGAGCTTTTCTTCGCGCACCATGTCGATGGAGATCTCGACGAGATCGCGCACGATGGCTTCAACGTCGCGGCCCACATAGCCGACTTCGGTAAACTTCGAGGCTTCGACCTTGAGGAACGGCGAGTTGGTCAGTTTCGCCAGACGGCGCGCGATTTCGGTTTTGCCGACGCCGGTAGGCCCGATCATGATGATGTTTTTCGGCATGATCTCTTCTGCTAGATCGGGCGGGAGCTTCTGGCGGCGCATGCGGTTGCGCAGGGCAATGGCCACGGCGCGTTTCGCAGCCTTTTGGCCAACGACGTATTTGTCCAGCTCGGCGACGATTTCACGCGGGGTCAGATCGTCCAGCGCGAGTTCCTGATCTTCAGCGGTTCCGGGTAGATAGATGGCCATGTGCCTGCTCCTTTGGGGCGGGCCTCCGCAATTAAGCGTGCAGCTCTTCGATGGTGATCTGGTCGTTGGTATAGATGCAGATCTGTCCGGCGATGCGCAACGACTTTTCAGCGATGTCGCGGGCTGACAGGTCTGTATTCTCGTAAAGAGCGCGGGCCGAGGCCAAAGCGAACGAGCCGCCGCTGCCAATGGCGGCGATGCCCTCGTCCGGCTCAATGACGTCGCCAGAGCCGCTGAGAAGAAAGGTCTGCTTTGGGTCGGAAACGATGAGCAGGGCTTCGAGGTTGCGCAGCATCTTGTCCGTGCGCCATTCCTTCGCCAGCTCGACGGCGGAGCGACCAAGATTCCCGGCATACTGCTCCAGCTTCGACTCGAAGCGGCTGAAGAGCGAGAAGGCGTCGGCGGTCGATCCCGCGAACCCGGCAAGAATTTTGTCCTGATAGAGGCGGCGTATCTTCTTGGCGGAGTGCTTGATGACGGACTCGCCGAGCGTTACCTGGCCGTCGGCTGCCATGACTACACTGCCGTTGCGACGCACGCACAACACGGTGGTGGAGCGGATACGCCGACCGGTAGCGGAGTTCAATTCCAAGGGAGAAACGCCACGGGAAACGGTGGCCGGAAATACCGGAGTCCCCAGAACGCGCGTTGTTCGCGTTTTGGGGTGGAAAGACAACTTTCGATTCGACATGCGCAGTTTTCAGTATAGCGCACGCCGCAGCCGCTTTCCGGCCCGTGACCCCTGTCCTGCTGCTAGCTGTTGGCCTGTTTTTCGGCGAAATCGCCGATCACGGGCAGCTTGTAGTATTCACCCTTGCTGGCTTTGAGAATGGCAAGCAGCCATGCGACAAAGAAGCCCACACAGACGGCCAGATCCACAAGAACGAAGAGCAGGCCGATGAATGGGATGAAATGCAGCATGACATGAAGAATCGTGACCGCAACCCAGGTCGCAATCCAGACCACAGCCAGCGCAAGGGACTGAATCGAGTGGAAGCGCACCAGGCGCATGCGGTTGTAGGGTTCGAGCACCAGAAAAATGATGGCCGGAACGATCGTAAGATACGAGATCGCCGCCGCCGCGTTCTCTGACAATCCACCGGCTGTCGGAACCGGAGCCACGGCTGGCGCTGCCGCGTAACTGCTGCCGCCACCAACGGGCGTGTAACCGGCGGGAGCGGCTGTGCCGCCTGCGGGGGCTGCGGCTACGGGCGCTCCGCAGAAACCGCAAAATGTGGCCTGGGGAGCGACTTCGTTATGGCACGAAGAGCATTGCATTTGGATTTTCTCCTGAAGAGTCTTCGAATTTTCCAAGAATGTTGCGGGGAGAATGTCTTCGGAACGCCCACCAGCATACGCCAGCAGCCGCCAAAAGGAAGACAAATTTTATATCCGCGTCAATCTACACATTTCCATAGTCGCGAGATGTGGGCGGAACGTTTCATTTGAATCGAGCCAAATTGGCACATGAGTCGTGTCTAGTCCGGTGTTGACGTGCCAGTCTGGGTTATTCTGCTTCTAGACGCTGTTATGAACGGCATTTCCCTGCGAGACCCTCAGGTTATCGGAACATTGGCGGCAGCCGGTCTTTGTCTGGGCGGCGTAGCTGTTTACTTCGCGCTGCGCAAAAAGCCCACGGCTGAGGAGATCGAGCGTCAGCGCCGGGATTTTCTGGTCCAGACGGGCCGGATTATTGACGGAACGCTGCTGGATATCTCGGAGCTTGCCCCTGAAGCAAGCGGACGGCCCGCAGGCATGGAGCTGATTCTCTATAAATATGAGATCGGCGGCGTCATCTACGAATGTTCGCAGGATGTAACCCCTCTGCGCGACCTGATCAATATTCATGACTGTCACCTGGGCTTTCCCTGCTCCGTGCGCTACGACACGCACAAGCCGGAGAACAGCAT
>JAATFH010000509.1 GCA_015655315.1 Terriglobales bacterium | reverse complement strand
GGAAAAAGCAGATCCTTCGACGGCGCACGGCGCAAAAAAACGCGCCATACGCCCCTCAGGATGACAACCAGGTCTTCTTTATATTGATACAGCCTAGAGCGGATCGCCTGTCTTTAATCATAAAAAGCGCGTCGTTCTGTGGGAAGCAATCCAGCTCCCTTCAGAACGACGCGCTTTTTGTACTACGCTTCGACTTCCGGCTCCAGTATCTGCAGATCGAGTGCCGGTTCCAACAGGTAATCAAGCGTGGCGATTCTTGTTAGAGCCCGCTTCAATGCAGAAGAGGGGCACGGCTCCACAATCACTACAAATGGCAGGTTGGTCTTGGTGTGCCCCGGCTTCTGCAGTATCGCGTGGATGTTGATCTCCTGCTCCGCAAGCGCACCCGCAATCTGCGCGATGATCCCGGGCCGGTCTTTTACGATAAACCGGATGTAGTGCCGCAGCAGAAAATCTCCGCTTACCGCAACCTTTTTGCTGGGCAGACCAATGGCGCACGACCCATGCACAATCGCCAGAAGATCGGAAATAACGGCAACAGCCGTCGGATGTCCCCCGGCGCCGTGGCCGGAGAAAACAACGTCACCGCCATAAGCTCCGCCCACCAGCACCATGTTCTCCGTGCTGCGCGACCAGGCCAGGGGCGAAGCCTGCGGCACCAGCATCGGCCCTACGGTAGCCAGCACTTCTTCGCCGCGTAATTCAGCCCGTGAAATCTGCCGGATCGTGCACTCCATCTCGCGCGCGTAGGCAAAGTCGATGGCAGCAATCTCCGTAATCGATTTCGCCGGAATTTCGCTTGTCGTTAAGTCTTTGCGCAGCGCAAGGCGCGCAAGAATCACCAGCTTCGCGCGCGCATCGAATCCAGCCACATCTTCCGTCGGGTCGGCCTCAGCATAGCCCAGAGCCTGCGCCTCTTTGAGGACTGTGGCAAACTCCGCGCCATCTTCCATCTTGCTGAGGATAAAGTTGCAGGTGCCGTTCAAAATTCCTTCGATGCGCGTGATGCGATCCCCGGCAAGCCCCTGCTGCAATCCTGGAATGACCGGCACGCCACCTGCGACCGCCGCTCCGTAAAACAACTGGCAGCCCTTGCTCCGTGCCAGCTTGTCGAGCGCAATCCCATGCTCGGCAATCAGTTTTTTGTTGGCCGTCACCACCGATTTCCCGGCTTCGAGCGCCCGTCTCACCCATTCGCCCGCAGGGTCCAGTCCGCCTGCCAATTCCAGAACCACGTCCGCTGGAGACAACAGCACATCGTGGATATTTTCCGTCCACGTAACGCTCGCCGGAATCCAGTCGACGCGTTTACGCGCCACACCGCGATTGAAGATGTGCGTCAGTTCCACGCCCTCGGGCTTCGAGTCGTAAAGAATGCGCGCCACCGAGCTGCCGACTGTCCCAAATCCGAGAATCGCTATTTTCACCTTCGCTGCCTGCGCGTCAGTTGCCGATACGCTCACTGTCTGTGTCAGCCTTCGATCAATAGAGTTAGTATTATTCTTATCTTGACATAGTTCGAAGTTTGAGACTTTTCCTGGATGCGAATTGCGACAAGTAACAGCCTGGTCATCGCATAATCAGAACAAAACAGCGACCCAGAGATAAAAATATTGCGCTTCCAGTTCAAGCGCCGAGGGGAAGCATGCCTAGAAAAATATACGTCGTAGCATCCGGGAATAATTCTGTTAATTGGGATACCACCAAAACCGCCATTAAGAACAATGCGGCCAGTTTTGCAGACGGCTTCAAGGATTTCGGAGCCGGAGTCGAAGAATATGTCACGTGCCCCGGCTGTGATCGGGACTTGCCTTTACTTCTTTTTCACCTGGACCACATTCGGGCGCAAGCCCGATACACCCAGACCAATCTGGGACTTCTGGGACAGGCTCACTTTGTCGTGCTCGATACGATATTCAATCGCCAGACAGAAGCTCGAATCGCTGCAACCGGCGGGTACGTCACCATTGAGACCGGCTCAAAATATTATCCGAAGAAAGGTATCGTCCAATCGGCCGAAATATGGAGAAACGATTTGAGAAACCTGCAATTTCTCTGCTCCATCTGCAATTCCTCCAAAGGAGACCGCGATTGGGAGACCTGGGGTAAATCGGAGGTCGATACGCGTCCACTCGCACGGCGATGGAAGGAGCAGAATGCTGTTGACATGGCTATGTGAGAACTAATTGTCTCTCACATTCGCAATGCAGACGCCTCGGATATCTGCGCTGCGGTTGTTCCGGCAAGCGGAATCCGCACTTCTGCCTGGCACCCGATGGCATCCGTGCGGTTTCGCAGCTCCAACGAGCCACCGTGCGCCTCGGCTATCTGCCGCGCCAACACCAGGCCGACGCCGGTACCGCTCTTTTTGGTCGTATAAAAAGGCACGAACAGATTGCCCGGATTCGTCAGGCCCGGCCCATTGTCTTCAATCAGAATGGAAACCGTATCACCCGCACTTCTGCTGCGGATCGTCACTGCGGGCGGGCTGATCAAGCCCGCTTCTTCGCGCTCATTCACCGCGGCATCGACAGCATTCTTTACCAGATTGATCAGCAGCTGCTCCATCTGGTCCGCATCGGCCATCAGGTTCACAGGCTGCACATCGTCGACTTCAACTGTGAGCCTCGTCTCCAGTCCCGCGACGCGGTCCAGCAGCGCCACCAGCGGAACCCGGCGCAGCACCGGCGCGGGCAGCGTGGCCAGTTGCCGATAAGCCTGCACAAAGCGGTTCAACGATTCGGCGCGACTCTCGATCACATTCAGTCCACGCTCGAAATTAGCTGTGCTCTCCGGGGGCAGCTACACGATCCGCGAGCGCAGACTTCCTGCAATCGACTTGATAGGAGCGAGCGAATTACTCAG
>JAATFH010000203.1 GCA_015655315.1 Terriglobales bacterium | reverse complement strand
GCTGGAGGTGGCCGGAACCGGATTGCTGGTATTCGGGATGGGCGGTGGCCGCACAGCCCAGGTGCTTGCGATGGTCGGTGTCATGGCCTGCCCAGTCGTACTCGCGATCGACGCATTTCTTTCCATGAATTGTTTCGAGCCGTTGTTCTGGATGGGCACCGCCTATGCCTTGCTGCGCGCTATCCGAGGCGATGGCGGATGGTGGTGGGCCGTGGCCGGAGTGATGGCGGGCCTTGGGCTTGAGAACAAGTGGAATGAAGCGTTCTTTCTCTTCGCCGTGCTGGCGGCCCTGTTGCTGACACCTGCGCGAAAGGCGCTGGGCCGGGGGCTTGTCGTATGCGTTGCGCTCATCGTGTTCATCGCGTTGCCAAATCTGTTGTGGCAGGTGCATCGCGGCTGGCCGACTCTGGTATGGCTGCACAATGCGGGAACGGAGGGAAAGAACATCGTGTATGGACCGGGCTTGTTCCTGTGGAACCAGATATTCATCAACGGTCCGTTATCGTCGTTGCTCTGGATTGGCGGCCTGGTCTGGCTGTTGACCAATCGCGGAGCTCGCGGGTTGCGATGGATAGGCGTGGCCTACGTCCTGTATCTGCTGGGAATGATGGCGCTCCACGCAAACGACTACTACCTTGCGCCTGTCTATCCGCTGCTGTTTGCCGCAGGCGGCGTGGCGTGGGACCAGTGGCTCGCGCCTGGCCGTATGAGACGGATCGCGATTCCTGCCTATGCCTGCGTCATCGTGATGTATGGAGCTTTGGGCATTCTGAGCGTGCAGCCCGTGCTGACACCCCAGGAATATATGCGCTACATCGCGCCCAGCGGCCTGCGACCCCGCGAGTTCAACAGTATGGCGAAATCGCCTCTGCCTGAATTGATGGCCGACATGACAGGATGGCGAGACGTGGGGGACAAGCTGGCCGGGGCTTACTGGTCGTTATCTCCAGGTGACCGGTTGAAGGCGGGCATTCTGGTTGGCAACTATGGCGAAGCAAGCGCCGTCAATGTGTATCGCCCCGACGTGCCGGCGGCGATCAGCGGCCACCAGAATTATTGGTTCTGGGGGCCGAGAGAACACGATGGATCGGTCATGGTGGTTTTTGGAGAAAACCGGGAGGCGCTTGAGCAGCAGTTTGCCAGCGTGACCGAGGTCGCACGCACCACGAACAAGTGGGGCCAGCCGTATGAGGCCGGGCCGGTGTACGTGTGCCGCAACGCGAAAGAGAATCTCCAGGAAGCGTGGCCAGCGTTGAGGAAATGGTTCTGAGCGCCAGTGGCAGCTCGCCTGTGGGAGAATCAACTTCCTCAAAGGTCGCGGGCTGTAGATGAAAAAATCGCGTTCTTCTCCGGCGCGGTGTGTCTACGCGCCGGAGAAGAGCATTCTCGCGCTGTGATTGCTAGACGCTGCGCAGAAACGGCACGAGTTGGCGGAAATAAACTTCCTGGTCATCCCAGAGACACATATGACTCCCATTCGGGCAGAAGGCGTAGCTGGCATGCGGCATAAGCGCAGCCATCTTTTTCATGTCTTCCGGGTCCATCTCGTCATATTGCGCGCCCACGGTCAGCGTCTTCACCTTGATTTCGTGCAGACGATCCCATCGCTCCCAGTCTTTTAGATTGCCGGTCACTAAAAACTCGCTCTTGCCCTGCATCTGGGTGTAGATTTTCGGATTCAAATGCCGGAATGACCGATCGAGTGGCTCAGGCCAGGGCTTGGTGCGGCAGAGCATCTTCGGGTAAAGCTTCTCCATCATGATCTCTTCGTATGCGGGCGAGTCGTAATCCTGGTTGGCCTCAAGCTTTTCCAACTGGGCGAGCGTCGCCGGATCGAGTTGGAGCTTCAGCGCAGCGGTGCGCTTCAGGTAGGACTGAATGCCCGCTGTCATATTCGAGATGACCAATCCCCGCAAATGCTGCTGGTAATGCAGCGCGTATTCCATGGCCAGAATGCCGCCCCATGAGTGGCCATAGAGTACGAACTGATCCAGCCCGAGGCCGCGCCGCACCTCTTCCACCTCCTGGAGGTAGCGCGGCAGAGTCCAGAGGGAGGGATCGTCCGGCTGATCGGAGTTGTTGCATCCGAGCTGGTCGTAGTAATACATCTCAATGCCGGCTGCGGGCAGAAAAGATTCCATCGCCTCAAGATATTCATGGCTCGCCCCCGGGCCTCCATGCAGCAGCAGAACCTTGATGGGACCGCTTCCCATCCGTTTGGTCCATACCTTATATTTGCCGTTCACCACAGGCACCATGCGGATGCCGGCCATCCGAATACCCGGAGGGTTGAGTCCATCCGGCTGCTGCATGGGGATTTCGGGAGACTGCGGCATGGCCGATGCAAACATGGCTGTACTCGCGGAACTGGCTGCCAGGGATGCGGCACTTGCTCTAAGAAAACTGCGGCGATTCACGTACACTCCTGTGGAAGATGGATTATGGGCGAAACGAACACTGTCGAGAACCCGAAGACGTCGATTTATTCCCACGTTTCTCGAAAAAAAGTGGCTCACAGCAGAGCCGTCGGCGAACTTCTCTGCTGATGTCGCCGCCTTTCCCGAGCCGGCAGGGTTTCCCAATGGCTCAGTGTATCGTTTCCGTAATGGTTGCATTTCACGCGGGGCCTTGGCAAAACCTCGCGGTCGCGATATGAATCGAATTTAAACACTGGCAACACAGCATTTCAGGTGCCGGTGGTTCATCTTGGAGCTCGCTATTTTGGATCAGGAAATCGACAAGCGACTGCCAGAGGCATCCGGTAAACCGGTGACGGAATTCGACAGTTATTCGCGCCAACTTCTGGCGGCAATCGTCAGCTCTTCAGATGACGCCATCATCAGCAAAGACCTGAATGGCGTTATCACCAGCTGGAACGAAGGCGCGTATCGCATTTTCGGCTACAGCGCGGACGAAATCATCGGCCAGTCCATTTTTCGTCTTATCCCCGAAGACCTGCACTATGAAGAGATCGAGATATTGAAGAAGCTTCGTGCCGGAGAACGTATTTCGCATCATGAGACGGTACGCGTGAGGAAGAATGGGGAAAGGTTCGAAATTTCCTTAACGATCTCCCCGGTGCGGGACGACGAAGGCCGCGTCATCGGAGCCTCGAAGATCGGGCGGGATGTGACCGGGAGACGCCGCGCCGACGATGCCCGTTTTCGTCTTGCCGCCATCGTGGATTCGGCCGATGACGCCATCATCAGCAAAAACCTGAACGGAATCGTTATGAGCTGGAATGAAGGCGCGCGTCGCATGTTCGGCTATACGGCCCAGGAGATGATTGGGCAGCCTATCCTGCGGCTCATCCCCGATGATTTGCAGTACGAGGAAGATGAGATTCTCAGCAAGATCAGAGCCGGGGAGCGCATCGATCACTATGAAACTGTGCGCGTAACTAAAAACGGCGAGTCTCGTGAGGTTTCGGTGACGATCTCCCCGATGCGGGACGACGAAGGCCGCATTACTGGCGCCTCCAAAATTGCGCGTGATATCTCCGACCGCAAGCGAATGGAGAAAGCCCTGATGCAATCGGAGAAGATCGCGGCCACGGGACGTATGGCGGCGGCCATTGCTCATGAGATTAACAACCCGCTCGAATCGTTGATGAACCTGATCTTTCTTGCGCGGAAGAGTTCACCAGTAAATGGAGAGGCGCACGGCTACCTGATGACCGCAGAGAGTGAACTGGATCGCGTCTCGCAGATCGCCCGTCAGACATTGGGCTACTATCGCGATAGCGGTTCTCCCTCTGAAGTTCATCTTCACGAGCTCATCGAAGGTGTATTGGTGGTTTACCAGACGAAGCTTGCCGTCAACGGCATCACGATTGAAACCAGTTTCGACGATGTGCCCAGGATTGCCGTCAGCCGGGGAGAAATCATTCAGGTCTTCTCAAACATCATCGCCAATTCAATCGAGGCGATGCGGCGCGGAGGGAAACTCTCGGTTCACCTTCTTACCGCGATGACTCGCAAAGGAGAAGGCGTACAGATAGTGATTCGCGACGAGGGATCAGGGATTGCGCCGGAACATATCGAAAGGATCTTCGAGCCTTTTTTTACGACGAAAGGCAATCTGGGCACAGGGATCGGTCTTTGGGTGGCGAAGCAACTCATTGAACGACGCGGTGGCCAGATTGCCGTAGCCAGCAGCACAGAACCTGGAAAGAATGGTACGAGTATCACCATCTACATCCCATTTGAAGCTCCGGCGCCATCTGAAGGCCGCCGGAAGGAGCCCGGTCAGATGATTGGGGTAGTGGAAAAATGAGGCTGGCGGCAGGCATCCAGCTGATTGACCGGAAAGCCGATAACCAGTACACTAATTAAGTTCGGCGATCCTGCCCGTTGCCCCGTGCGCATATGAGTCGGGCGCATCCGGTTCACCGTAGTTCAGGTTTGAGCATCCGGAGCCCGAGGCAAGCATGTATCTGCCCAGCTTCAATAAGTTTACGCGTCTTGGAACAAGGGCGCTGGAGGAATTATGTACGCGGTCATCCGCACTGGTGGTAAGCAGTATCGTGTCGCTCCGGGCGACGTGGTGAAGATTGAAAAGGCGGCCGCGGACGAGAACGGCACCGTCGAGTTCAGCGATGTGCTGGCGGTTTCCGGCGATGCGGGTTCGGTCGCAAAACCCGAGTCGGCCAAGGTAATTGCCACGGTCCTCGGCGAGGGACGCGGCGACAAGATTCTGGTCTTCCACT
>JAATFH010000125.1 GCA_015655315.1 Terriglobales bacterium | reverse complement strand
CTGCTTCGAAAATGCGCTACCAGATGAACCGTCTCCGGCGGCTGGCGGCGAATTTCCAGTTACAAAAAGAGACGAGTCTTCGGCGGCATGTGGATGCGCTGTATCTGAGTCTTTGTCCGGAGAACCATCCACAGGAGCGCGCGGTGGGCGCGGCGTTCTTTCTATCCCGCTATGGCGACGGGCTTATCGATGAGTTGGTGGAAAATGCTGCGCAGACGTGTCCGGGGCATAAGGCGCTCTACCTCTGACTCCCTACTGGCACAAGCTGCCGCTACTGGCCTACAATCACATCTTGACTATGCCGTCGAAGCAACAAGCTCCGTTTGAAGTGGCCTGCCCTGATTGTGGGGCCATGCTCAAGATCGACCCCGTTACCCGTGCGGTCATCGCACACACGCCTGCTCCGCGGAAGCGCACTTTTGAAGACTTCGAAACTGCGGCGCGCGCGATGCGGGAGCAGGAGGAGCGCAAGGAAAGCCTCTTCCGCCAGGCCGTAGACGCGGAGAAGAACAAGAACGATCTTCTTGAAAAGAAATTTGCCGAAGCGCTGCGCAAAGCCAAGGAAACGCCGGATACGGGCAAGCCGCTGCGCGATTTCGATCTGGATTGAAGCGTTACCCGCATCTGAAGTGATTGAGGAGTAACAAATGGGCCTGACAAAGCTTTCGCACGAGATTCAAGACCGACTTCCCGAGAATCTGCCGTCGTTTTCCTGGCAGCGCGCCGTAGCTGCTGGATCGCTGGTGGCGGGCGCATGCCTTTTCCTGGCTGGTCATCGCAAGATTGCACTGGGCGTGGCGGCAGCGGGCGCGACTGTGGGCCTGCTCGAACACCCTGAGGCCGCACGCGAACTATGGGAGAGCCTTCCCGGATACCTGCGCAAAGGACAGGATGTGCTTGTGCGCGTGGAAGATTTCGTCAACGAAGTCGCCAAACAGGGCAGTAAACTGCGGAGTTCGCTCGGCTAGCCGATTCCTAACTGCTTGCGAGCCTCTTCACTGATCCGTTCAGGCCCCCAGGTCGGTTCCCACACAAGATTGACCTGTGTTTCACCCACTTCCTGGATGCAGGCGAGACGGTTGCGTACATTGTCCATGATCATGCCGTGGGCCGGGCAGCCGGGCGAGGTCATCGACATGTCGACCTCGACGCGGTGCTTTGGAATCATGCCGGGCGCATCGGGATCGAGTGCAACGGCGACGCGATAGACGAGCCCCAGGTCTACGATGTTGACCGGGATTTCCGGGTCGTAAACATCGCGCAATGCAATCAAAATGTCATTTTCGTTCAGCGCCATCTGTCTCCAGTTTACTGAAACGGGCGGCAGGAGGCGAAGAACAGGACAACCCCCTCGCGGCCACTCCATCTTTTTTCATATTTTTCGCTCCTTTAAGCCACGCGTTTCCTTCGGTTTGCAGGCAAACAAACAATTCTGGCAATAAACTCCTGCGACCGATCCACACTCGCGGGCGTCAACTCAACAGGGATTCCCTTCCAAATTGGTAGTCGGACCACAGACTGCGAGGGCACACTCGCCGATTTGCGAGGTAGTACCATTCTTATTTTTTTCAGGGAGCACTTATACATGAAGAGCTTGACGAAATATCTTGGAATTACTGCCACTGCGTTGGCGCTGACTCTTTTTGCCGGAGCGGAAGACACACCGCGAAACAATGCCGTGAGTTCAGACCAGCTCGTAGCTGCATCCGCTGCATTGCAGCATGATCTGGATACGAAAACTGCAAAACAAGGCGATACGGTAACAGCAAAACTATCGCAAGCCATCCACCTGAATGGGACCACACTGCCGAAGAATACCCTGCTGACGGGACATGTTGATTCAGTGCAGGCTTCCCAGAACAAGAGCGCCTCAAAGCTGGTATTAACGTTCGATCAGGCGCGCTTGCCGAATAACCAGCAGGTGGCCATCAAATCCACGATCGTTGGCGTCTACCCATCGGGAACACTGCTGACATTCCCCAGTCTTAGTCCGGACATGGAAATCGACCAGAAACCTACCAGCTCCCACGGGTTTGGTCTGAACAGTAAAGCCGCGGATTCGAATTCCGGAACACTGAGTGCGGATGGAACGAATGTCCGTCTTTCCAATGGAACGGAACTGCAGCTGGCAGTGTCTTCGGCAGCCGCATCTGCTCCTTCCACCGGTAATTAGTTCAATCGAGTGAAGGAAAAATAATGCCCGCAGCTAACTGCTGCGGGCGCTCTGCTGGTTTCCGATTTAGTGTGTGCGTTCGACCAGATATTGCGCTACGGATTTAAGTCCTTCGGCAGATGAGCCGTAGGAAGCAAGTTCGGCGAAGGCTTCGTTGATGAGTCTTGTCGCTTGCTGGCGCGAAGCATCGATGCCGAAGACGGCGGGCCACGTAGCCTTATCGCTGGCAAGATCTTTGCCTGCGGTCTTGCCGAGCTGCGCGGAATCCTGTGTCATGTCGAGGACGTCATCGACGATCTGGAATGCGAGGCCAGCTCTGCGTCCGAACTCGGTCAGATGTTGCACGTCTTCCGGCGTCGCCCCGCCGTAAATGCCGCCTGTAACGACGCTGACGCGGATGAGCGCCCCGGTCTTGGCGCGATGGATGGCATCGACTGACGCCGCCGTGGGTCTCGTGCCTTCGCCTTCGAGGTCGAGCACCTGGCCACCGATCATGCCTTCGACAGTTCCTGTGGCCTGGGCGATGAGGCGAATGATTTCAACGGTTGCCGGAGCGGGAGAGCGCAGGTTTGCCAGCACCTCGTACGCGCGTGTCTGCAGCGCGTCGCCTGCAAGAATCGCAATGGCTTCTCCAAAGACGACGTGGCAGGTCGGTTTGCCGCGGCGCAGGTCGTCGTTGTCGAGCGCGGGCAGATCGTCATGAATGAGCGAATAGGTGTGCAGCATCTCAATGGCCGCACCGAGTTCTTCGACGCCTTCGGGCAGGCTGCCATTGCCGCGAGTCATGCGTGCGGCCTCCATGACGAGCACGGGCCGCAAGCGCTTGCCACCAGCAAAAGTGCTGTGGCGCATCGCTTTATGGATGGAAACGGGCACCTGAG
>JAATFH010000133.1 GCA_015655315.1 Terriglobales bacterium | reverse complement strand
GCACCTGCGCCAGCGGAAGTGCAAACTGCCGGCAGTTTGCACTTCCGCTGGCGCAGGTGCGGCCTCCCCTTCGATGACCTGGCCCGGCTGCGAATCGGCGATGATCTCTTCCACTTCGGCGGCGCGCTGCTCACGCAGTTTTGCTTCATCCCAGTCGGTGTCTAATTCGTTTTCAATGACAATTTCCGGTTCATCGAGAAGAGGTCCGCCAGTGTAAGCCTCGGGATCGATGAGCGTGATCGAAACCTCGGCCATGCCCAGCGGCTTGCGGTCGCGCGTCCCGGCAAAGATCACATCTTCCATCTTGCCGCCGCGCAGGCTCTTGGCGCTCTGCTCGCCCAGAACCCAGGTCACGCCGTCCAGAATGTTGGACTTGCCGCATCCGTTCGGGCCGACGACGACGGCAATGCCCTCGCCGGGCAATACCACCTCTGTGCGGTCGCAAAAGGACTTAAAGCCCAGGATCTGGATTTTTTTCAGCTTCAGCATGCGGATTTACTCCTTCTAAAACACCGGGAGGGTGCGCGAACAGGCTGCGTCATTTGAAACTGTAGCCTCGCTGCAAGGTGGAATCAACACTCGCACCCCAACATCTTGTGGATAAGCGGTCCCAAATGCCACAAATGGAACTGTATGACAGATATTGTCTCAAAATCAGACAAAACCTGCCTGTTTGAAGGGTGAACGCGTATCGTTCGGGATCGTCGCGGAGAATGTTGCCAGATACTTTGAAAGTAGACCCGAAATGAGGCGAAAACAAGCAAAAATCCTGCAAATACGGTGTTCAGTTTGGTGCAATTCCAAGGCTTGTTTTCCATTGACAATCTATCCATAGTCAATCTATATATTGGCGCATGGCTAAGAAATCCGAACTTCTTCCTGGAACGCTCGACATGCTGATCCTGAAAACCCTGACGCGCGCGCCGCTGCACGGCTATGGAATCGCGCAGTCGATCAAGCGGCTTTCCGACGATGTGCTGACGGTCGAAGAAGGCTCGTTGTATCCGGCGCTGCAGCGGCTGCTGCTGCAGGGATGGGTCAAGGCGGAGTGGAAAAAGACGGAGACCAACCGCCGCGCGCGCTACTACACGCTAACTCCGGCGGGGCGCAAGCAGCTGGGCGAAGAGCTTTCGCAGTTCGAAGTGATGATTGCGGCCATTGGCCGTGTTTTGCAGGACGCATAAGAGGACGGTCATGGAACCATTCGCCCGCTTTTTCCGCAAGCTCCGGATTCTGGCGCGCCGCAGGAGCTTTCACGACGAATTGGACGAGGAGATGGCTTTCCATCGCGAATTGACGGAGAAAGAACTGCATGCAAGCGGAATGGCTCAGGGAGAAGCGCGGCACGCCGCCAACCGTCAATTTGGAAACACTGTGCGGCTGAAAGAACAGAGCGTGGAAGCGGCTGGCTTCCGCTTCGAGAGCGTTGTGCAGGATTGCCGCTATGCCTTGCGGCAGATTACAAAGTCACCGGGCTTCGCCTTCACGGTCATTTTGACGATGACGCTCGGCATAGGCGCGACGACAGCGATTTTTACGCTGGTGCATGCAGCATTGCTGCAAGACCTGCCGTATCCGTACGCCGACCGTATCCTTCACGTCAAAGACGAGCGCTTGCAGGGGCAATCGACGGCGGGACTTGTGAGTGTGCCCCGGTTCTTCGATCTGCGCGCCCGCAGCCAATCGTTTGAGAGCCTTGCCTTCTTCTACTTCGAGCATCCAACACTGGCTGCGGGAACGAAATTGCCGGTTTCGATGAAGGCCGTCGCTGCCAGCGGCGATTTCTGGAAGGTGCTGGGAGTCCAGCCGCTGCTGGGGCGGACCTTCGATGCAGAGGATGACAAGGCGAATGTGCCGGATGCGGTTGTTCTGAGTTATGCGGCGTGGCAGCAGATCTTCGGGGGCGACGCGGATGTGATTGGCAGGCAGGTCACGCTCGATCAGAAGCAGGCAACAATCGTCGGCGTCATGCCCGGAAGCTTCCACATGCCGGCGAGCATCGATCTCTGGCGGCCTGCGCACTTCGATCCAGCAGACTGGGGGAAGTATCGCGGTGACGGGACGCGGTTCATCAATGTTTTGGGGCGCATGAAGCCGGGTATTTCTCCGCAGTCCGCGCAGCAGGATTTACAGCGGGTAGGAGAACAACTGCGGAAGGAGTATGCCGATACAGACCGTTGGTGGCAGTTCGGCGGCGAATCGCTGCGGGACGATCTTTATGGCGGCTTACGGCCCGCGCTGCTTGTTTTGCTCAGCGCTTCCGGGTTTCTGCTGATCATTGCCTGCATCAACGTCGCAAACCTGTTGCTGTCGCGGGCGGCATCGCGGGAGCGCGAAGTGGCTTTGCGCCGCGCACTCGGCGCATCTACGGGGCGCATTACGCTGCAATTTCTAACGGAGAGCACGGTGCTGGCGCTGCTGGGCGGCGGCTGCGGCCTGGGCTCGGCACTCCTGCTGATACATCTGGCTGCCAATCAGCTGCCCGGAAGGCTTGCTACGCCAGGAGCGATTGCCCTGCACTGGCCGGTTGTCGGGTTTGCGCTCGCGCTCTCGGTCGGCACTGGAATCGCATTCGGAATTGCTCCTGCATGGCTGAGCAGGCGTGTGGAACTGAATACGAGTCTCAAGCGCGGCGAGCCGCGCACGGCTGGATCTTCCGCGAGTGGAGTGCGTTATGGCTTCATTTCGATTCAGGTGGGGCTCTCGCTGGTACTGCTGGTCGGGGCGGCGCTGCTGGCGGAATCGCTCTGGAAACTGATGAAGTCGCCGCTTGGCTTCGAGCCGGACCATCTGCTGACGTTCTCCATCGATTTGCCGTACGACAGCAACGAAAACCATGTGCGAAATTTCTATGCCGACGTGCAGCGGCGCATCGAATCCCTGCCGGGGGTGACGGCTGCGGGGCAGATCGAAGCCCTCCCTACGGTGGATTGGCGCCGGAGGAGCAACTTCGACGCTGACTGGCTGCCGCGCACGCCGCGCCACGATACGGTGAATGCCGAGGTGCGATCCATCTCCGGTGACTATCTGCGCGCTATCGGCACTCCTTTGCTTGCCGGACGGTCATTCTCCGAGCGGGACGCGATTGCAAAGAACATCCCCGTTCTGGTCAACCAGGAGTTTGCGCGGAAGTATATGCCCGACGGGAATCCGATAGGGCGGCATCTGATCAGCAACGACGTGAACGGCGCCACGATGGAAGTGGTGGGCGTGATCGGCAATGTGCGGGGCACGGCAGGCTCCATTGCCAGCCAGACTGGAGCCGAAGTCTATTTCCCCGCCGATGGGCATTCCGTCGTCCGCTTCTTCGTGGTCCGTTCGCATGTGGCCCCGGAGCAACTGATCAAAGCTGTCCGTGACCAGGTGCATGAAGTTGACCCGCAGCAGGCCATCGGAAATGTAAGCACGATGGGAGACCTCCTTGGCAAAGCAGTGGCACAGCCACGGATCAACATGATCCTGATCGTATTCTTCGCTCTGATTGCGCTCTTGCTGGCGTGCGTGGGCATTTACGGCGTCGTTGCTTATGCCGTGGCGCGACGAACACAGGAGATTGGCGTGAGGATGGCGCTGGGCGCTACGCGCGCACAGATTTCGCGCCACTTCATGCGGCGTGCTTTGAAAGCAACGACGGTTGGGCTCGTCGTTGGAGCCGCCTGCGCTCTTTTGCTGACGCGCCTGTTGCGCAGCCAGCTTTACGGAGTAGAGCCGGACGATCCGCTTATTTATTTCGCATCCGTGTTGATCCTGCTTCTCCCCGTGCTGCTTGCAACCTTGAGGCCCGCGTTGACCGCAGCCTCGGTCAATCCGGTAGAAGCATTGCGGGCCGAGTAGCAAATGCAGAGATGCGCGAGAACGATTCAAACCGACACAGGGGGGCCAGAATGGACTGGGTATTTCGTCTCTTCCGAAAACTGACAATTTTAATTCGTGGCGACAGGTTTCATCGTGAGCTTGAAGAAGAAATGGCATTCCATCGCGACCTGACCGAGGACGAGTTTCGGAAGGATGGCATGGCCCTGGAAGAAGCGCGGCACGCGGCGAAGCGGCGCTTCGGCAACGATGCTCTGCTGGGGGATCGAAGTCATGAAACAGTTCGATTCTGGTTCGAGGGCCTGCCGCAGGATTTCCGCTTTGCTCTGCGGCAGTTGCGCAAGAATCCGGGGTTTGCCGTGACCGCGATTCTCATTCTCACTTTCGGCATTGCCGCAAGCGTCGCGATATTTGGATTCGTCGATGCCGCCCTGATCAAGCCTCTACCCTACAAAAATCCGAACCGGCTCGTGGTGCTGTTTGAGAGCATTCCGCGCGGTCCACGCTTCCATCTCTCCTATCCGGACTACGTGGACTGGAAACGGCAGAACACGGTTTTTCAGTCGCTGGACGTGTATGCGCCATACGGTTTCATGTTGTCGGACCCGGCCGGAACGCACCAGGCGGACGGCGCGCGTGTCAGCGATGGATTCTTTCGCACATTGGGAGTGGCTCCGGTACTGGGCCGCGATTTTAGCGCTGGTGAAGATCAGCCCAGTGCTGCCCGAACCG
>JAATFH010000128.1 GCA_015655315.1 Terriglobales bacterium | reverse complement strand
CCAGAGATTTCCGAATCCATCATCGAGAATTCCGTAGATATCCTGCGGCACATTTTTTGCGGATGGAAAACTTGCGAATCTGCCATGAATCCGCGCATTCAGTCCGCCGCCATTTGTGCCAATCCACAGCGATCCATCCTGGTCCTGGTAAAGCGCGGTGATCACGTTGCTCGAAAGTCCCTGCTGCGTGGTGTAATTTGTGAAGCTACCATTCGCGAGGTGTGTAAGACCTCCGAAAGTGCCAATCCAAAGGCTGTCGTCCTTGTCCTGGAGGACAGCCCCCACCAGATCGCTGCCTAAGCCGTCGAGTGCTGAGTACGAGATAAATTTTCCGTTTGCATAGCGCGACAGGCCATGACGAGTCCCAATCCACAACGCCCCGCTGCGATCCGTGTAGAGTGAGCGCACAAAGTCGTCGGCGAGCCCGTCGGCAGATGTAAATACCGTCGTGTGATTTTCATGCACGCGGTTCAGCCCATCGGGTGTTCCAATCCAGACGTTGCCGTTTGCATCGTCTGTCAGCGCGAGCGCTACATTGCTGGACAAGCCGTTTGCCGTGGACAGTGGAAGAAACCTGCCATCCTCCAGTCGATTGACGCCTCCACTGTTTGTGCCCGCCAGTATGGTGCCTTTTCGCTCCTGAAATACCGAGCGCACCAGGTCATCGGTCAAGCCGTCCTGCGTGGTATAGGCCGTGAATTTTCGATCGCGCAATATGCCGACACCGCCCGATTCCGTGCCAAGCCATACGCTGCCTTCGCGGTCTTCGTAGAAAGCGAGAACAAGGCTGCTGGAGAGACCTTCTTTGGGCGTCAGCGCGGAGACATGGCCGTTCACGATGCGGGTAATGCCGTGATTCGTCGCCGCCCATACCGCATGCTCGCGATCCTCGAAGATGTTGGCGATCCGGTTTCCCGGCAAGCCATCGCCGATGCTGAAGACGCGTACGTTCTTGCCGTCAAACTCTCCCAGTCCATTTGTCGTGCCGATCCACATGTGCCCATCGGAGGTGCTGCGCAGGCAGGCAATATCAGATCCGAGTTCGCGGGGCAGTGGAAACGCACTCTGCGTCCCGTCGGAAGAAATATTTTTCAAGCCATTATGGGACCCGATCCAAATTCTTTCCGATACATCTGACGCCAGAGCCTGAATGGGTTCTCCGCTTGCGATACTCGCCACGACGGATATGTTTCCGGCATGCATGCGCAGCAGGCTGTTCCCGGAATTCAGCCACAACGAACCATCGTGCGATTCCATCACGGTACTTGCTGCCGACAGGCCTTTTTGCAGTTCCTGCGGCTGAAAACGGCCTTTCGCAAATTTTGCGATTCCTGCGGTCGTGAGCGCCCACAACTCACTATCGCTGCTCTGGTACACGGACCATACAGAATTGGCGGGTAACCCTTCACTCGTCGTGAAGAGCCTGAAGGCGCCATTTTCAAAGCAGGTAAGTCCGCCGGAAGTGCTGATCCACAAAGTCCCTTGTCGATCTTCAAAGAGGCTGTAGATCAGGTCGCTGCCAAGTTGTGGAGTGCTCTTTCTATCGAAAACCGTAAGTTGTGCGCCGTCAAAACGCACAAGCCCATCTTCAGTGGCGAACCACAGGTAGCCATCTCGTGTTTGCAGCATCGAATGGACGGTGTTCTGAGGCAGTCCTTCGTCGGTCTGCCAGGATTGATAGCCATAATGCTGCAGAGGATAATGCGGGTCCAGCGCGGCAACGGTATGACTCACAAGAAAAAACAGCCCCGTGCAGCAGATACTCCAGAAATGAGGACGAATGGGCATTTTTCGGGCTAACACGAATACTACACACCCATTGGGCGGGTGCACACTCCATCAAAAGGTGGAGAAACCGCGAGCCCGGCACCGGGACACCGCTTTACGCGCATCTTCTCCGCGATGAAACTACGACTCGCTCATTCGAGAAAGCTTGAAAGGCCAGCTCTCCGGCATGCCTGCGGATCCACTACTCACGCTTTTCCGCAACCATGCGCTGGAACTCGGGCACGTCCCGAAGAATCGCGAATTCCTTCTCTTCAAGCAGTTTTTTCCGGTCGTTGAATCCCTCGTTGATAGCTTTGTGCAGATAGAATAACGCTTCGGTCTTTCTACCCGCCTCGGCATATGTTTTTGCCAGAAGGTAGTTGAGAGTTGCGATTTCATGCGTAGGTCCGATTTCCGAGATTTTTGTCGCAGGATCGGTCTCGAAGACATTGGGATCGAGCGCCAGCGCCGTGCGATAGCTCTGCGCGCCCTTCTTATACTTGCCCTCGGCCAGATAAGCGGTGCCCAGATTGCTATAAAAAATCGCAGATTTTGGATTGAGCTTAATGGCCTTCTTATACGCATGCTCCGCATCGCGGTACTGCTTTTGACCGTAATAGACAGCGCCCAGATTATTGAGCGCCTCCGGATAGGATGGGTCCAGCTTTAGAGCTTTTTCGTAGTCTTTTTGTGCCTCACGCAGGTTGAACATGTGATGGTTTGCGATGCCCATCTTGTTCCATAATATGGGCGAATCATCCGGGCCCTGCCGGTAAGCGTCCAGGGCGGCAATATACCGTTGATGCGCCATCATGATGTCGCCCTGCATCTCGGCACTCAGGGTAAAGCGAGGCGATTCTTCTGCGGTTCTAAGCGGAGGTTGCTGTGCATAGCTGCCGATCGCCAGGAACGATCTTGGCGTCTGCGCCAGTGGCTGCAATCCGAATGGACAGGCGAGCGAGAGTACGATCAGGACTGCGAATGTGCGGGAAGCCCGTGAGAAATAAAGCTCTTTCATGACTGCCTCCTCTGGACCGGAATCCAGATGGATGCGACGGACGATCATGCATCCGGCCAGGCGCCCGGGGAGGTTCAGGAGACTCGCAGCCACCTCACCCGTCGATATGGGTATGGCCGCACAGGCAGTGCCCAGGTAGAACCCAGCCTTTGGCGGAGTATTCTAGCGCAAAGAGAAGACGAAAGGCGAACCGTCTGGACGCAAAAATCAACCGGGCGGACCGTTCGAGATAGCCCCGCCATCCCAGAAAAACCGGGAGTTTTTGCTATTCCGTGTTCATAAACGGAACAGTGTAGCGGTTTTGTCGGAATCGTAACGTCACATTGACGGCATGTTGTTGGTAGACAAGATACTTTGTCGTCAGGATGCGGACCGCAAGAGACAATCGCTCGTGGTTATTCGCTTTCACCCATTGGAACTGGAAAGCCGCGATCATTACCGCCCTCTTCCGGGGCGCTGCCTGTATGGCCGCGTTGCAGCACGTCCGTCCGCATGCACGCGAGCACTTCAGCATCGTCGAAATGGCTTACGTCCTGTTGACTGCGGGTATTTTTTCCGCCTGGCAGCAGCAGGCTCTCAATATTAAGCCTCGCTATTTCGCATGGTTTATTGTCGTGGTCGCTGTTCCGCTGATCTCATTGGGCGCAGATGCGCTGGCCCACATGCTGCTCGATCATGTGAACGCCCACGCATTGGGTCTGAGCGCGTTGGCACTCACTCTGGTATCTGCGATGTTTCACTGGCACGTCATGGAAAATGGAGCGCTGCTGATCGGCGAGGGCAGCCGCCCTCTGTTATCCGACTTCAAGCAGATGCCGGGTCTATTGTCTTCTTTTGTGACATCCCCGGTCCGGTGGCTGCGTAATCTTTCCCCGGCCAATCCAATTGAAGAAACCGACTTCGAAGCCGCAGCGTAGACGTCAGCCCTGATTACTTCTTCGCAGCCTTTTTGCCTGATTTTTTCGCGGAGCTTTTCTTCGCGCTCTTTTTCTTTGCGCTTTTCTTTTTGGGTGGATTGGGAACTTTTGCGCCAGCCTTGCGCGCCTCCGAGAGGCCAATGGCGATAGCCTGTTTGCGGCTGGTGACTTTCTTTTTGCTGCGGCCGCTCGTGAGCTTGCCTTCCTTCATGGCGCGCATCTCGCGTTCGACAGACGTCGATGCGGCCTTTCCATATTTGCGAGTGCTCGATTTCTTTTGTGTTGCCATCCTGCACACCTCCAGAGAATGGGAAGCGCAAGAGGCCGAGGAGGTTGCGTGAACAACCCTATGAAGCCCAGCTTCTACGCCGGGCTTTCTCACGCATCGCGTTGCTCAGAGTTATCGAGTCGCGGTCGCGGGCAGGATGTCTTCGACATCAACCCATTCGGTCGGATACTCGCCGGTATAACAGGCAACGCAGAAGTGATTGCCTTCGCCTCCATCACAGGCCTTCTGTAACCCTTCGAGTGACAAATAAGCGAGCGAATCGGCTTCAATGAAGCGGCGAATTTCTTCAATCGAATTGTTGGCGGCGATCAACTCCCGCTTGCTCGGCGTATCGACGCCGTAGAAGCAGGGCGAAATCGTTGGCGGGCAGCTGATGCGCAGATGCACTTCTTTCGCGCCTTCCGAGCGGACCATGCGCACGATTCTGCGGCTCGTCTTTCCGCGAATGATCGAATCGTCGATCAGGATGATGCGCTTGCCTTCGAGCAGGTTGCGCACCGGGTTGAGCTTGAGCTTTACGCCGAAATCGCGCACGCGCTGCTCCGGTTCGATGAAGGTCCGGTCAACGTAGTGATTGCGGATCAGTCCAAAGCGGAAGGGAATACCGCTCTCGGCGGCGTAGCCAATCGCCGCTGTCACGCCGCTATCCGGCACCGGAACGACGAGGTCGGCATCGACATGCGATTCACGCACCAGCTGGCGGCCCATCTCTTCGCGGCTTTCCTGGACCCAGCGGTTGAAGATTTTGCTGTCAGGCCGCGCGAAGTAGACATGCTCGAAGATACAGCTGGACTGCGGCGTGCCGGTGGAGTATTGCCGTGAAGTGACGCCGTCGCGTGTGACCATCACGAGTTCGCCCGGCTGTACGTCGCGTTCGAATTTCGCGCGCAGCAGATCGAAGGCACAGGTTTCTGAAGCGAAAACGATGGTGTCCGGTCCATCGGGATTTGTGATGCGTCCCATCGAAAGCGGCCGGAAGCCGCGTGGATCGCGGGCGGCAAAGACGCGGTCGCGCGTCATCATCACAATCGAAAAGGCGCCGTCCACCTGCCGCAGCGAATCGGCAATAGCGTCGACGAGCGTGCCTTCTTTCGAGTGCGCGATGAGCTGGACGATGATCTCGGAATCGCTGGTCGTCTGGAAGAATGCGCCTTCGCGTTCGAGCTTTGCGCGCACATTGCCCAGGTTCACGAGATTGCCGTTGTGCGCGATGGCGATGAGGCCTTTGGTCGAATCGACGCGAATCGGTTGCGCGTTCAGCAGGGCTGAATCGCCGGTCGTCGAATAGCGCGTGTGCCCGATCGCCATGTCGCCCTGGAGCTTGGCGAGCACTTCTTCCGTAAAGATGTCGGCGACAAGGCCCATGCCCTTGATGTTCGATAAATTCGTGCCGTTGGCCGTCGCGATTCCGGCGGATTCCTGTCCGCGATGCTGCAGGGCGTAAAGGCCGAGATATGTCTGGCGGGCAGCGTCCGGATGGCCGTGGATGGCGACGACGCCGCACTCTTCGCGGAGCTTGGGATCGTCGGAGAGCATTGCGTCAGCTGCCGATCCCTGCGCCGATTCCAGCCCGGATAGATGCGTTGCAGCCATCCCGGGAATGCCTTCCATCAAAAGATGGCTCACGCCAGCACCTCATCGTACAGTTTGGCTTCAAGAGCACCAGCCCAAACATGCTGCAACCCGCGAACGCTTTCGTCAATCACTGTTTTCCCGTTTACCTGAATGCGGAAATGATCGTTTACCGTTTCACCGATGTTCTGTATCAGCAGGTCTGCATATTTGCGGACCACGGCCTGGATTTTCTGAACAGCGGACTCGTCGCAACTGACGATGACCTGCGTGGCGGTTTCACCGAAGAGTTGCCATGCAAGAGGAAGATCCGGTCCTTCAAGCAGGTGTGCGCTGACTCCGATGCCATTGCCGAAGCTTCCTTCGGCCAGCGCTACGGCGATGCCGCCGTCGGAGATGTCGCGCACGGAATGCACCAGGCCAGCATCGGCGAGTTCCAGCAGGCATTTGTGCAGCGCTGCTTCGGCATCGAGATCGAGCGCCGGCGGCGTTCCCCAGATTTCTCCCAGAACCGTCTTCGCGTATTCCGAAGAGCCGAATTCGCGTAATCGTTCTTCAATGGTGGGCAGCTTTTTGGGAGCGATGACGAGAACAACGTCGCCAGCTTTCTGGAAAGCCGCAGGAACGGTCTTCGTTACATCTTCCAGCAGACCGACGATTCCGAGTACAGGAGTGGGGTAGATGCCTTCGCCGCGCGTCTCGTTGTAAAGCGAAACATTGCCGCCGGTGATCGGCGTACCCAGGGCGATACAGGCTTCCGAAATGCCGTCGATGGCGGCGGAGAGCTGCGCCATGATCTCCGGCTTTTCCGGATTGCCGAAGTTCAGGCAATTGGTGGCCGCAATGGGCAGGGCGCCGGTACAAGCGACTTTGCGTGCTGCTTCGGCGACGGCATGCTTTGCGCCCAGCTTCGGATCGAGATAACACCAGCGGCCATTGCCGTCGAGCGCCATGGACAGTCCGCGCTTCGTTCCCTTGATGCGCATCACGCCGCCCTCGCCGCCCGGGCCCTGCACGGTGTTGGTCTGCACCATGGTGTCGTACTGCTCATGCACCCAGTGCTTCGAGCAGATGTTGGCGGAAGCCAGCAGCGCACGCAGGTCGGTGGTAGAGTCGCGGGTTGAGGTCCTGTCTTCGTAGCCAAGTTTGTCCAGTGCAGAGCGGGTTGGCTCGGCTGGAACCGGCGCTTGCCACTCGCCCACTGGACGGTGATACACGGGAGCGTCGTCGGTAAGCGACTGGTTCGGAATGTCCGCAACCAGTTCGCCGTGGTGGAGAATGCGTAGCCGCGACTCAGGAACCACGGTGCCGACGATGGTGGCGTCAAGTCCCCACTTGGCGAAGACGTCGAGCACTTCCTGCTCGCGGCCCTTGTCGGCGACGAGCAGCATGCGTTCCTGCGATTCGCTGAGCATGATTTCGTATGCGCTCATGCCGGTTTCGCGTTGCGGCACATTGTCCAGTTCGACTTCGAGACCCACGCCGCCGCGCGCGCCCATCTCGCAGGTGGAGCAGGTCAGCCCGGCTGCGCCCATGTCCTGAATGCCGACGATGGCTCCGGTTTTCATCGCTTCCAGACAGGCTTCAAGCAGCAGCTTCTCCATGAAGGGATCGCCCATCTGCACGTTGGGACGCTTCTGCTCCGAGCCTTCCTTGAACTCTTCGCTGGCCATGGTCGCGCCGTGAATGCCGTCGCGTCCCGTTTTCGCCCCAACATAAATCACAGGGTTGCCTACACCGGTGGCCTTGGCATAAAAAATCTCATCGCGCCGTACGAGGCCGAGCGCGAACGCATTGACCAGCGGGTTACCCGAGTAGCACTCCTCGAAGCGCGTCTCGCCGCCCAGGTTCGGCACGCCGAAGCAGTTGCCGTATCCGGCGATGCCGTGGACCACTCCTTCAACGATGGCGTGGTTCTTGTGCACAATCTCCTGCGACGTATTTTTTTCTTCCGTGATGGGTCCAAAGCGCAGCGAATCCATCACCGCAAACGGGCGCGCTCCCATGGTGAAAATGTCGCGCAGAATACCACCGACTCCGGTCGCCGCTCCCTGAAAGGGCTCGATGTAGGAGGGGTGATTGTGCGATTCGATCGTGAAGGCACAGGCCCAGCCGTCGCCTACGTCGATGATGCCGGCATTCTCGCCCGGTCCCTGCACCACGCGGTCGCTCTTGGTTGG
>JAATFH010000248.1 GCA_015655315.1 Terriglobales bacterium | reverse complement strand
GGGTGCAATGAATCTGAATCGTGCCCCTGTGTTGGTCTCGCTCCCGCGGATGTTAATCTGACGCTAAGATCAATATTACATGGGATTCCTGAGCCATCTTCTATACCCCTGGGGCTTGCTGCTCCAGGGATTTGCGATTGTCCACTTCATCCGGCGCCGGCCGGATATGTATTGGTTTTTCATCATCCTCTTTCTCGGCCCTCTGGGCGCACTCGTATATATCTTCGTCGAGGTAATTCCCGACCTTGGATTGCTCCGCCAGTCCTTTAAGGTTTTTCCGCGCCGTAAGCGCATCAGCGAACTGGAAACCATGGTTCGAGACAATCCGTCTTCAGGAAATTATGAAGAACTCGGCGACCTTTATATGGACGATGGCAAGCTACCGTTGGCGCGGGCCGCATTCGACAAAGCCATCGCCGCCCGCGCGGATACGCTCGACCCCTTTTACCGGCGCGGAGTTTGCGCTCTCCTGCTCGGCGATGCTGCCGACGCGTTATCCGACCTGGAACGAGTGGCAGGCAAAGACCCCGACTACGATTTTCATCGCGCAGCAGGGTTGCTGGCCCACGCCTACGCGCAGACCGGACAAAGAGAAAAAGCCGAGGCACTCTTTCGGCAGGTAACCGCAAAGTCGACGTCGTCGGAGACGTACTTGAATTTCGCAGCCATGCTCGCCTCGGAAGGACGCAACGGCGAAGCTCGCGAATGGGCGCAGAAGGTGCTCGATAAGAAGCCGGCGATGCCTGCTTATCTGCGCCGCCGGGAACGGCCATGGTTTCGCAATGCACGCGAGATGCTGAAACGACTACCTGCGTGAAGATTTGAGAGCTGGGGTTCTTACTGTGGGGGGGGCTGAAAACCTGTCAGGGGATAAGCGCCCAAACTTTTTGTCAAACGATTGAAAACAAAGTGATTCCAAGGCGGGTGGCAAGAGGAGGGATTTCCCTTCAGCTACTTGATCTCCCGGATCCAGATATTGCGATAGCTGAGCGGCTCGCTTTTATCGCCATGCGCCTGCAGCTTGATCGGTGCGGAATCGTATTTCTTGTAGAAGGGCTTGCCGATGTACAGCGTCTGACCCTTCAGCTCGAAGTGATTCTGCACCAGAATGCCGTTGAAGAAGACCGTGACATAGGCCGGAGTCTTCAGCGAGCCATCGTCGGTAAAGGTGGGCGCGGTCCAGACCACATCGTAGGTCTGCCACTCGCCCGGCTTGCGGTTCGCGTTCACCAGCGGAATGCCCTGCTTGTAAATGCTTCCTGCCTGCCCGTTGACGTAGGTCTTGTTGTTGTACGAATCGAGAACCTGCAGCTCGTATCCGTCATCGCCGGGACCGAGGGAAGCGAGAAAGACGCCGCTGTTGCCCCGCGCCTGATCGGA
This sequence comes from Terriglobales bacterium, assembly GCA_015655315.1. GTDB lineage: Bacteria > Acidobacteriota > Terriglobia > Terriglobales > Acidobacteriaceae > Alloacidobacterium. Next base: position 7,132 of record JAATFH010000248.1, on the reverse strand, counting down.
GCCGGTGATGTTCTCGGGGATTCTCCACTCGATGTGAAGCTGGTAGTTCTTGAAGCTCCGCTTGGTTTCGATGTTCCCCACGCCCTTTTCCTTGCTCACGGTCAGGATGCCGTCGTGGACGACCCACTTCGCCGGCGAATGGTCCTGCGCCGACACCCACTCATCGAGATTCTTGCCGTCGAAGAGCACGATGGCGTCAGACGGAGGCGCGGTGCAGGTCGCACCCGGTGTCACGATCGCGGGCACCGGCTCCCAGACTTCCGTGTCTTCAGGCTTTGGCGCGGCGGGTGTAGCGGCCTGTCCTGGCGCGCTCTGAGGAGCAAAGAGCTGTTGCGAGAAAAGGAAAGCGGCCAGGGCAATCAAGGTAGCGAGCGTAAGAGGTCTCAAAAATGGAAGGCGCATGATCTCCATGACGATACACCAATTGAGAATCGTATTCTCGCTGCGATGATAGGGCGGTGCCTGAAGTGCCGCACAAAAGCGAAGGGGCGATTTCCCTTGCGGGATCTCGCCCCTTCTTTTCCGATTTTTAGAAGATCTGGTTCGGCTTCCAGACCACAACCGCTTGTCGTTTCAGAATCGTCCAGGACCTGCGAACCTTGCGGCCCGCGCTTCCCGTTCTTTCCCGTCGCGACCTTCGTTGTAAGAGCTTTCCCGGTTCCATCCAAAGCTTTCAGTTGCCCGATCGCTTCGCGAGACCCGTTGCCGGTTCTCCTGATAGCTCCTTGTCTACTCTCTCCTTCTGGAAGATCTCTCTTCCGTTGATTTGAAGCATACTCCCGCTTTCATTGAATACAAGGGGGTCCAGCAAATTTTGTGATGTGGAAATGGTGTACTTTTTGTGGAAAATTTGTAACTGTGTTAGTTGCACTTTATTTGGTGCAGTTGCTTAGCGAAAGTGCAGGTAGCCCCAGCGCTCAGGGACGTGCATGTTGATAACGCCCTGCGGCGACCAGACCCAGTTGTCTTCCTTTGGATTGCCGGGCTTCCACTCGACGCGGCTGAAGTTGATGCGCCACGTCGTATCCGGCTGCGGCGTGGGCACGGTCTGACGGGAGTTGAAAGCGGTCAGAGGATAGGCGATTTCGAGCGTCCATCCCTGGTCCGTGTCGCTCGGGTGGTTGATCGTTCCCTGAACGGCGACGGCGGTCTTGAGGCCGGCGATGTCCCAGCTGTTATCGGGCTTGCCGTTCTGGTTGTAGGGCTTATTGAGAAAGAGATCCCAGCTGGTATTGAAGGCGTTCATCTCGAACTCGTAGTAGCTCTCGGTCTGCGGCAGCGGTTTGATAAAGACCTCGAAGTCATTGTCGTGAAAGATGACGGAGTCGTGCTCGCGCAGCGTGGCGGTTACATTTGGCTCCTGTAGTTCGGCGGCGATATAGAGATACTTGTCGTCGTAGAGCATCTTGACCCGTGTGCGATAACGCGGCGTCGGCTTGGCCGCTCCTTCGATATCGACGAAGTCGGAGGTCCACGGCGCCTTGTTCCATGCCGGGTCGTCGAGTTTGCCGTCAATGTGGATGGGGGTGGTGGCGCGGTAGCAGTCGTAGGAGAGCGGCGCTGGTTGCGTTTCCTGTGCTGGCGCGGTGAAGGCGATGGAAGATGCGAGGCAGAGCATACTGAGAAATCGAAGCATCGTTAGTGCTATTGTATGCAGCCTGTGACCTCGGTGATCGTACGTCTCCCTGATCCGCATTGATAGCAGGGAAAGAGTTATTCCATTCCCCGCGCGCAGTGCTATACGATGCGATACGCCCATTCATCCAGCGCATTCTGACGGGGACAAGAAAGGCCTTCATGAAACTGCTGATCAAATTCAATCTCATCCTGGTCGTTATTTTCGGAGCGGGCGGCTTACTGATCGCTCAATTTGCCTATAGCTTTCTCATCGGCAATGCACGCCGCGAGGTACTTGAGGAAGCGGAGTTGATGATTGCCAGCGCCACATCTGTCCGCGACTATACTGCCACCGATCTCTCGCCGCTGCTGCAGCAGAACCCGAGACACCGGGTGCGCTTCCTTGCCGAGACCATTCCTTTCTACGGAGCCACCACAACTTTCAACAATCTCCGCAAGAACTATCCGGATTACAGCTATAAAGAATCCGCGCTCAATCCCACCAATCCCGACGACCGTGCCTCGGACTGGGAGAGCGATATCATCCACAACCTTCGCGACCATCCGAATGAGACGGAAAAAGTTGGTGAGCGCGAAACGCCCAACGGCATGTCGCTGTATCTTGCCAAGCCCATCCGCGTGACCCAGGAGTGCCTGGAATGCCACAGCGTACCTTCCGCTGCGCCCTCTGCCATGCTTGCTGTTTACGGGTCGGCCAACGGCTTTGGATGGAAGAAGGATGAGGTCGTCGGCGCGCAGATCATTTCCGTTCCCATGGCGGTGCCGGTGGAAGTTGCCGACCGCGCCTATCACCGGCTGCTGTTCTTCCTCATCCTCACGATGGTGCTTGCCATTCTTGCCATCGATGCGGGCGTCTATTGGTTCGTCATCCGTCCGCTGAAGATCGTCTCCGACACCGCTGACCGTGTCAGCCGCGGCGAAAAAGACGTGCCCCCGATTAAGATCAAAGGCAAGGACGAAATCGCCACCGTCGCCTCGTCCTTTAACCGCATGCAGGTGAGCCTGGCGAAGGCTTTAAAGATGATCGAAGAGCAGTGATGCTGCGAGGGATGAAACTCTAGAACCGGCACGACTTCAGGAATCTGGTGCGGTCGGCGTCGGAGTCGATCTCCTTCGCAACCATCCCGCACAGCTCCTCCACCGATGAGCACCGCTTCGCCGCTCGTTTTACCAGCGCTTCAGAGATAGGCCCTATATAGGCAGCGAGTTCCTTGCTGACCCGTTCCATCTTCTCTGGCGCGATCAACAGTGCGCCAATTGCCGTACTGGTGGTCACTTCTCTGGCAGAAGGCAATGGATTGCGCGCGGAAGCATCGGAGCGGCCTGCTTCCACATTAGCTACAGAGGCGTCCTCGTTCGGCGGGCCTAAATACGGCCGTAGCGCGCGGACCAGCACCTGCACATCCGACTTCCACCGTGCATGCGTCAGCTCCATTGCATTTCTGTAGGCCAGTTCCTTCAGGTCATCCGGAAGCTGTTCAGCGAGCGGCATCCTGGCCCCGCGCACCAGCACGGGAACCACCGGAATATCGCGGCGAAGCGCAGAAGCCAGCTCAATCCGCACAAAGTCGTTCGCATCGTCCAATCGTCGGCGCCCAAGGCTGTCTTTCGATTCCAGCCACTCCCGCCCGATGATCGCCAGCAGAACACTGCAAGTGGCTACGCTCTGGTCGATTGCTTTCCTGAAGTCCCGTCCTGCCTCGATCGCCGCCACATCCATAAACACGGATTCGTGGGTGAAATGCGATGTCAGATCGTCGAACAGACGCCCGGCCTCACCCTCCGAATCGTTCCTTCGATAGTTCACAAAGATGGAGCGCAAAACGAACCTCCCAAGGGCCGAAATTGCAGGTTGCAATGAAATACAAATCCCGGAAAGTTCGTATGCAGAGCCAGACTCCCTCAGGAAACTTAAGCACAGAGTGTACTCGGCCCATCTCCGGGGTTCAATCTGAGACTTGGCTTCTGGATGAGGGCATGCTCCTTAGTGAGCAATACCTATGGAATCAGGACCCGCTTTACGACGGATTCTTGAACGACGCAGTTCTATCTTGAGAAAAGCAGCAGGCAGAGTTGGCGGCGAATGCGAGAGAGGCTATTCCTCATCGCCCAGTAGATTGCTCACCCGAACGATCGTATCGATTTGCTCCGCTGAGAGTCGCGACAGCAGATTGCGTCTGACTGACTCCGCGCGTACAGGGAGAGCATATTCCAACTTTTCACGCCCAACTTTGGTGAGGGCCACCCAAGTCCCTCGGCCATCGGCAGGTCGACGCTCGATCAGTTTCCGTTTCTGCATGCGGCTTAGCTGGTGAGACAGACGGCCCTTTTCCCATCCCAGCACGGTTGCCAGCTCATGTTGGCGCATTTCACCCTTTCCAATCGCAGCGAGCCGGGAGAGTACTCCAAACTCAGGGCCGGAAAGTTCTGTTGCGTTCGCAATATCGCGTCCAACCCGTTCAAGCACATCTTCGCCCATGGCCAGGAACGCGTGCCAGATACGAAGTTCGCGTGGAGATAGCGATTTTGTCGTCATGTTCCCCATGAGCTTACCAACTCTCAGGTTGACATGACAACTATAACCTAGGTACTTTGGTTGACGTGTCAACACTTATCGATCATCCTTTTTCGCAAAACAATATCGACCGCTGGCATGCACTCCGTCTGTTCCTCCATGGTGTGGAAGATATACGGCGTCTGCTGCACCCGGAGCATCTGGCTATCCGCTTGAACCTGCTGGATGAGCTCGACTTCATCATCGGAGATGTGGATCTGGGAGCACTGAAGACAAACGACGAGCCAGAGATCGTCGAGCGTGCAAGGGTGCTCGGCTGCCAGCTGGAAGCCGCTAACGAATTGCTCTACGAAACTGCACGCGCCGAGATATCCCTTCAAGGAAATTCGCCAGTCATGCCCCGATGGCTCATGGAATTGGCGGACGCAGGAGACGCGGAAAGACCTCGCCCAGGTCTCGGCTTTGATCTTCTCGACGAGATCGTCAGCGGTGTCCTTCAGCTTCGCGGACCCGGGGAATCCGGCCTTATGCCATCCCCGGAGATGTTGTTTTATCAGCCCACACCCGTGCGTCATATTCTCGACCTGATTGCAGTGTGCAACTTTTGCCCCGGCGACATTTTTGTCGATCTGGGATCGGGACTGGGCCATGTTTCTTTGCTGGTGTCCATCCTTACCGGGGGCCGCACTATGGGAGTTGAGATTCAGCCGGATTATGCTGTGACTGCCCAGGACTGCGCCCAGAGTCTCAATCTGAGCGGTGTCCGGTTCGTAGCGGATGACGCCCGGTTGGCGGATATCTCAACCGGCACCGTGTTCTACCTGTTTTCCCCTTTCACTGGTTCCATCCTGAAAGATGTTCTGAACCGGCTGCATCGGGAAAGCAAAAGCAGGCGGATCAAAATATGTTCTCTCGGACCCTGTACCCGTACCCTGCAAAGCCAGGCGTGGCTAATAGCGAAGAGACAGCCGGACACAGACCGAATCGCCCTATTCCAATCTCAATGACCGATGACTGGACTCATCTGCAAAGCAGGAAAGTCGACTGGGCCGGGCGGCATGGCGCGGTCTGAACGCATTGCCGTGGAATGAAATGCGCCTGCCGGTGTTCATTCACCATGATCGTTTTGTCTCTGCACGATGGGCCGAAGGGCTACATGGCAGAACGGTTCCGAGAAAAGGACAGAGGTGAGAATCATGAAGATTGGCGTTTTAAGTTTGCCCTTGACGGGACATCTGAATCCGATGACCGCGCTCGCACGCAAGTTGCAGGCGCGGGGAAACGAAGTGACATATTTCGGTGTGCCGGATGTTGGACCGAACGCGCGTGCCGCAGGGCTGAGGTTTGCTTCCTTTGGAGAGAAGGAGTTTCCGGTTGGTTCGACGGCTCAGATATGGCAGGAGGTTGCGGCGCGTCAGGGACTCGATGTGATCCGGTATACGGTTTTGAATCTTACGCCAGCTCTGCTCAAGACCACGCTCGAACAAGTGCCGGAGCGAGCGGAGGCAATGGGCATAGAAGCGATGGTGCTCGACTTTGCTTATCTTTTTGCCGAGCTTGTACCCATGCAGATGGAGATTCCTTACGTCCATGTGTATCCGATCCTGCACGTGGATTTTTCTGCTGCAACGCCGCTGTGCATCTATGGTTGGCCGTATGAAGCGACACCCGAGGCGCAGGCGAGAAATGTGCAGGGGCTGCAGATGTTCGGCGAAATGACCGTGACTTCTGCGGCGGTTGCGCAGGCGCACGCCCGGAAGGTGGGGCTGCAGGTGGATTGGGAGACTCCATTGGCGACTCTGTCGAAGCTGGGGATTATTGCGCAGACACCCAGGGAATTTGACTTCCCGATTCCGGAGCTGCCGCCGCAGTTTCATTACGCGGGACCGTTCCATGATGACCATGGACGGGAAGAAATTCCGTTTCCCTGGGAGAAGCTGACGGGCAAGCCGCTGATCTATGCGTCTCTGGGCACGCTGGTGAATGGGCTCGATCATGTATACAAGAGCATTCTGCGCACGGTGGAGCGGTTGCCGGAGATGCAGGTGGTGCTTTCCGTAGGCAGGAATATCGACCTGGCTGCGTTGGGGGAGATCCCGGCGAACACCATCGTGGTGCGGTCAGCTCCTCAGATTGCATTGCTCAAGCTCGCGGCGCTGTGCATTACGCACGCCGGGATGAATACGGCGCTTGAGTCGCTGGCGCAGGGCGTGCCGATGGTGGCGATTCCGATTGGCTACGACCAGCCGGGCGTGGCGGCGCGCATTGCGTATCACGGAGTGGGCGAATTCGTGGACGTGAGCGAGGTGACGGCAGAGCGTTTGTCAGTGCTGGTGGATCAGGTGCTGGCGAATCCCAGCTATCGCGATAAGGCGCAGTACTTCAAGGAAGTGATTGCCCAGACGCGCGGGCTGGATGTTGCGGCCGACGTGATCGAACGCGCATTTGCCGATGAGCTGAAACAGGTTGCGGCGGACTGAGCGTGCTCCCCTCTGCGTAGAGCTTGCGGCGCAGAGGGGAGATCAGGGGACACGGCTCAGCCCCGCAGGCTGGCCGGGGGCGGTTCGACGGCTGCAAGTTTCTTGTAGATCGAGTCGGGCAGCTCCAGGCCAGCCGCTGCAATATTTTCTTCCACATGCGCGACGGTGGAGGTTCCGGGGATGGGAATCATCACCTTCGAGCGCTTGAGCAGCCATGCGAGTGCCACCTGCAATGGCGTGGCTTTCAATTCCTCGGCTGCTTTTTCGATGGCTTCGTGTGCCTTTTTTGCCTGTCCGAGAGGAGCCCAGGGCAGGAAGGCGATGTTGTTCTGCTCGCAGTGATCGACGATGAAGTCGGACTCACGGTCGGCGAAGCTGTAGCGGTTCTGCACGGAGACGATGGGGACGATCTTCCGGGCGCGTTCGATATGCTCACGGGTCACATTCGAGAGACCGACATGGCGGATCTTGCCCTGCTCGCGCAGCTTGGCCAGCGCTT
>JAATFH010000353.1 GCA_015655315.1 Terriglobales bacterium | reverse complement strand
GCCGAAGCCTGCCAAGGCCCGCGCTAACGTCTGATAGCGCGCTAGCAGTGTGATAGAACGTTACATGGTCCGGAGCACCTAACCGGCCCACGAGGAGACACACCCTTGCGCGTTGGCGTATTTACACCGCTGCTGTCCCAGCTTCCTTTGCCCGAAGTCCTGAAAAAACTGAAGGCGCAGAACATCACGACCGTTGAACTCGGCACCGGCAACTATCCCGGCGACGCTCATTGCAAGTTATCCATGCTCGATGACACCGCAGGGCTCGCAGCATTCAAGCAGACGCTCGCCGATCAGGGCGTGACCATCAGCGCGTTGAGTTGCCACGGCAACGCCCTGCACCCCAACAAGGACATCGCCCGCAAGGCGCAAGCAACCAGCCGCCAGACGATCCTGCTCGCCGAGAAACTCGGTGTGCCCGTGATGGTCGATTTCTCAGGATGTCCCGGCGACTCAATCGATGCGAAACAGCCGAACTGGGTCACGTGCCCGTGGCCGCCGGAATACAGCGAGTTGCTGACCTGGCAATGGGACGAAGTTGTCTCGCCCTACTGGACGGAGCACGCAAAATTCGCCGCCGATCACGGCGTGAAGATCGCCATCGAGATGCACCCCGGATTCGTCGTCTATAGTCCGGAAACGATGCTCAAGTTGCGCTCGATCGCGGGCCCGGGCGTCGGTTGCAACTTCGACCCCAGCCATCTCTTCTGGCAGCAGATTGATCCCATCGCAGCGGTTCGCATACTCGGTGACGCCATCTTCCACGTCCACGCCAAAGACACGCAGATCTATGATGCAAATCTTCCTCTGACTGGAGTGCTCGACACCAAGCCCTACACCGACGAACGCCATCGTGGCTGGATCTTCCGCACCTGCGGCTATGGACACGGCGAATCCTGGTGGCGCGAATTCGTTTCGACATTGCGCCTCTTCGATTACGACAATGTGCTTTCCATCGAACACGAAGACAGCCTGCTCTCGCCGGAAGAAGGTTTGACGAAGGCAGCAAACTTTCTCAACTCAATTGTCATTCGCGAGCAACCCGCCGCCGCATGGTGGGTCTAGAAATGTAGCAATTTCCCTTACAGATGCGGCAACGCAATCGCGGCTAGGTGCTTCCCATGGATGTGCTCCATTCGTTCCCCGGAGAAGTACGTCATGCGCGGTACAGCGCAGCCAACAATTTGTTTGCTCTTTCTCAGCGTCGTCGTCTTTTCACCTCTGGCCTGCAAGCGCGGAGATGGCCAGGCAGCGGCGGCGCCAGCCCATTCATCCCCGCCTGTAACCAAGGCCGCTCCGCCCACACCGCTTGCGATTAAAAAGGCGGAGTTGGGCAACGACGTTACCTGGGAGCCGCAATGGGACCAGGCGGTCGAAACGGCGATCCCGCCCGAGATGCTTTCAACGCAGGTACCGCGGGACGTGCGGCGGTTCTGTCCGCGCTTCTATCAAATGAGCGATGTCGATAAGCGCGCCTTCTGGGCCTATTTTTTTCAGGCTCTCGCCGGCGCGGAAGCGGGCTTGAATCCTCGAACGAATGTGCGCCACACGGATCCAGCAGTGGCGAAAATCGACAGCGTAACAAATCAACTAACGCACAGCGAAGGACTGCTTCAGCTCACATACCAGGACCAGCAGCGTTACGGCTGCAACTTCAATTGGGAAACGGATCGTCATCTTCCGCCGCACGATCCGCAAAGGACAATCCTCAATCCGGAAAACAATCTGCGCTGCGGCGTCAACATTCTCGCCAATCAAATCATCGAGCAGCGTAAGCCGATCTTTGCCCGCACCTCATACTGGTCGACCCTGCAGCCCGGGACTGCCAGCTTTCGCGTATTTGTGAAGCAGATGACGAATCCTCCAGTAGCCTGTGGCGAGCGAAAGCCTTCTCCCGCTCGCCACGCTTCCATGAAGGACACCGTCCAATCGCCATCATCTCGCGAGTAAATCAGCCGAAGTAGCCGTTCCACGGTAAATTCGCTTCGCCGCGAATCGTGAGCACCGGGCAGCGCGCAGTTGCCAGCACTTTATACGTCACGCCAGCCGGGGCGTGCGTCCGCAGGTGGATCGCAGGCCGAATACCCATCACGATCAAATCCGCCTTGCCATCGTTCGCAAGCTTCAGAATCGTTGTCGCCGCTTCGCCCTGCTGCACCACGCATTCCGGCGAGCACCACTCTCTTACCTCTTCCGGAACCATGCAGTTCAACTCATCGAGAAATGCGTCGCGCAGCGAATCGGCACAATCTGCCATGCGTTCGGGAATGATATGGCACAGTGTCACCCTCGCCTTGTTCTCCTGCGCCAACGAAAGAGCATAGAGCGCCGCATGCGAAGTGTCCGGCGTAAAGTCCGTCGCGTACAGAATGTGCGACCAGGAAATATCCTCTCCCTCAGGAAGAATGCACTCCGGCCCAACCGTCAATACAGGACAGGCGACGTGACGCAGCACATCTTCGGCAGTTGAACCCAGAATAAAACGCTCGAGGTTCCCTTTGCCTCTCGTACCCATCACAATCAGGTCCGGCTTTATTTCCCGCGCATAGTCGATGAGCTCGCCCGCAGGATTTCCGCCTGTCAGAACAACGCCATGTTCCGTGATGTGATCCTGACGAAGCTCGCGCCTCAGCTTGCGTATGCCCTCTTCTCCGACCTCTCGAAGATCCGGCATCGAAAAGCCGACCGCTGCTTCGGGGGAGCGCGTCGCCAGGGTGAGATCGATGACATGGACCGCCGTCACTGCCGAGTTGAAATGGTGAGCAAGTTTCTTGACATAGGCCAGCGCCTTCTCCGAGCTGTCGGAAAAATCTGTGGCAAAGAGTATCTTTTCTACCGTTAAAGCGACGGGTTGACCGATGACGGGCATATCGTCCTCCTACTTCAGCATCCAGCATCGCGCAGTTATCACCCGTTCTTCAGTGATCCTGGTTACGGCTAATTGTGATCTCAGTCACATACAGGCACACCTCACGATTGATACAAAAGTATTGCCCTTGTGATTTCACGTGAGACGCATACTATGCGTAGTCCCATGTCCGCGCTAACTGTTCCGCCCACCGACTCCTGTAAAGACTGTGCGTTTCGCAGTCTGCGCATGTTCTGCAACCTGCGCGACGATGCTCTCCAGCACCTGGATCATATCGGCGTTCAGGTTCGCTATCCCGCGCGGGTGAACATCTTTAACCAGGGCGAAAAAGCACGCGCGCTTCACATCCTTTGCTCAGGCCAGGTCAAGCTCTCCGTCACCTCACGCGCAGGAAAAACAATGATCCTTAAAATCGCGTGGCCCGGTGACGTGCTCGGCCTGAGCGCGTTGTTGAGCCAGGGAGAGTACGAGGTCACTGCGGAAACTCTCGAACCCACTCAGGTCAAGACGCTGCGCCACGAAGAATTTATTACTTTCATTGACAGCTTCAACGAAGCCGGCCGGCACTCCCTCGAGAGCATGGCCAACGAATATCAATCTGCATTCCGCGATGCGCGCCGGTTGTCCCTTGCCGCCTCGGCCGCTTCCCGTCTCGCGAATGTGCTGCTCGATCTGGCTCGGAATGGAGCCTGCTGCAAGACAGAGATGCGTTTCACCATGGCGCTTACGCACGAAGAACTGGGTGATCTCGCAGGGCTTTCGCGCGAGACAGTCACCCGCCTGCTTGGCAAGTTCCGTCGCGAAGGGCTGCTCAAGATCAAAGGCGCATCGATTACGATTGCCGATCCCAACCGCTTCAGCAGCCTGACCGAAGTCTGAACCTCATCTCGGACAGCAGCAAATCTATTTCGCCGCTATCAGCCCCGACAGAAACATCTCAAGCTCGTCAGGCAGCGGCGCAGATAGTTCCAGCAACCTGCCGGTGCGCGGATGGGCAAAGGCAAGCTCCGCCGCATGCAGGAAATTGCGAGCGAGCGACATCGATTCGGCATCCTCGGCCACGCGCTTGCTTTTCTGCGGAAGAACAATCTGCGCGGGAGCACCGTAGAGGGTATCGCCCACCACTGGATGCCCGATCGAAGCCATGTGGACGCGAATCTGGTGCGTGCGACCTGTCTCGATGCGCACGCGCACCAGCGTGAACTTCCCAAACCTGGAATCGATGCGCCGCACGACCTCGTAGTGCGAAATCGCCATACGGCCGCCCGTGACACGCCGCGTCGTCATGCGCGTGCGGCGAATCGTGTCGCGACTGATCGCCGCGTTGATCGTTCCCGCATCCTGCTTCACCGCGCCATGCACCAGAGCGATATATGTCTTACGCATCTGCCTGCGCGAAAACATCTCAGCCAGCTTCAGATGCGCGGCATCGTTACGGGCGATAATGATCAGGCCGCTCGTCAGTTTATCCAGCCGATGCACGATGCCGGGGCGCAGCGCACCGCCCGTCGAAGAGAGTTGCCGGTAATGATGCAGCAGCGCATTCACCAGCGTGCCCCGATTGCGCGCAGCGTCGGTCGCCCCCGAACCGGCATGCACCATCATGCCCGCTGGTTTGTTCACGACCGAAAGATCGTCGTCTTCATAAACGATGTCGAGCGGAATCTCCTCAGCCATTGCGCGCAACGGAGGAGGAGCAGGCTCACCCTGCACCTCCACCATTTCTCCGCCGCGAAGCTTGAGCGAGGGCTTGGCCGCCTTACCGTTCACCACCACGCTGCCCTGTGAAAGCAGCAGCTGCACCCGCGAACGGCTTACGCCTTCCATTTGTGCGGAGAGCCACGCATCCAGGCGCTGGCCTGCGGCCTCCGGTAAAACAGGATACGTTGCGTTTTCAGGCATGGTCCGGTCAGCGTCTTCCACGCCTGATTTTACAGGCTGTAGCGGCTATTCCACCTTGCCCGGTCCTTCCAGGCCGGCGGGCCATGCCGGATAACTCGTTGCCGCAGGCGGAAGCGGCGGAGCATCTTTCGGGAGCCATCCCTCGTGCAGGAGCCAGTTCCGCAGAAGCTCCGGCCACGTCGCCAACTCAGGAATCGATCCGCAGAGGCCGCACCCATGATTCGCATAGTCGTAAATGTGAAGCTCGGCGGGAACATGAGCGCGCTCGAGCGCCCGGTAAAAATCGAGACTGTTTTCCACCGGCACCGTCGCATCGCCCGTTGTCGCGAATAAAAATGTCATCGGCGTTTGCGCGCTCACGCCAAGCTGATTGGAAAATTTCTGCTGCAATTGCGGGTCGGGAGTCTCGCCAAGCAGGTTTTTCATCGAGCCGATATGCGAGATAGCTCCCTGCATGTCGATGACCGGGTACGACAGGATCATGAAATTCGGCCGCGCATCTTTCTGATCGACCGCATCGGATTTTTCCGGCAACGACGCCGCATCGTTACCGTGCACACCCAGCGTCGAGGCAAGATGCCCGCCCGCCGACGATCCCCAGACGCCAATCCGATTCGCATCGATTCCATAGTCTGCCGCGTGCGCACGCACATATCGCATGGCCCGCATGCCGTCTTGTATCTCAACCGGATACCGGTACGGCGAGACGCGGTAATCGAGCACGAACGCGGTTACCCCTTGCGCATTCAGCCAGCGCGCATATTGAAACCCCTCATGCCCGATAGCAACATGCGCGTATCCGCCGCCAGGAATCACCAGCACCGCTGTCGTCGTCGATTTTGTCTGCGGAACGAATGGATAAAGCCGGGGTTTATCTGCCTCGGCATTGCCCAGTGCGCCGGGCGCTCCATCGGGCCACAGAAATATAGACTGTGGCAACCCCTTGATGATCTCTGCGGGAGTCGGGGCGGACGTCTGCGCTGTCGCCGGAACCGAAAATGCCATGAAGAAAGTGGAAAGCATGAGCAGGAAATATGCCAAATGTTTCATCCGCAGCAGTATACGTGCTTACCAATGAGACACATGCGCGTCTGTTCCTTGGTTGGCATTTCACCGGCCATGTAGAATGACGGCAGCCACAATGAAGACGGTCTTTGCCCCAAAGTTTCTCCTGCCTTGCGCCCTTGCCGCCGCGTTCCCTTTTTCAGCTGCCGGTTTTTCTGCAGCGCAATCTCAGACGGCCCCCGCGACGACTCCGCCGCCCGCGCAGACACAGCCCGCCATCCCCGCCCAGCCCAGCGGGCAGCAACAGCCGCCGAATGGCCAGCAGCCAGGCGATCAACAGTACACCATCACTACCTCGGCGAACGAAGTCGACCTCGTCTTCACCGTGACCGACAAGCACGGCCACTTCATCAAGGATTTGCAGCAGCGCGACTTCGCCCTGCTCGACGACCAGAAGGCGCCCGCGCAGATTTTCAGCTTCACCCAGCAAACCAACCTGCCGCTGCGCGTCGGCATCGCCATCGACACCAGCACTTCGATCCGGCAGCGCTTTCAGTTTGAGCAACAGGCGGCGGCGGAGTTCCTCTTCAAGATCCTCAAGCCCCAGAGCGACAAGGCTTTTGTCATGGGCTTTGACGTCACTCCCGACTTCAAGCAGGATTGGACGAACAACCTCGATGAGCTCAATGTAGGAATTAACGCCCTGCGTTCCGGTGGCGGCACCGCGCTTTTCGATGCTGTGTACACGGCGTGCCGCGACAAGCTCCTCGACTTATCGCGCGAACGCCAGCCGGTTCGGCGAGCCCTGGTCCTCGTTTCCGATGGTGACGACAACCAGAGCCATGCTTACCTGGACGACGCCATCAAAGAGTGCCAACGCGCCCAGACCATCGTTTACACCATCAGCACCAACGTAAGCCCCAGCCGTGACCGCGGCGACGATACGCTGCAGAGGATCGCGGAAGCTACCGGCGGACGCGCCTTTTTCCCCAGGCGGCTCGAAGACATTTCGTTGAACTTCGCGGATATCGAGGATGAACTGCGCAGCCAGTACGCGCTGGTCTATAAACCCGCCGATTTTATTGCCAACGGCGCGTTCCGCACCATCTATCTCTTTTGTCTTGACCGCAAATTTACGGTACGCGCCAGCAAAGGGTACTTCGCTACGAAGTAGTTTCAGCTGAAAAGAGAATCAGCCGTTCTCAACAAAGATTTGTCATCCTGAGCCACGGCGAAGGATCTGCTTTTCTTTTCGATCAGCAGAAATGTGAGCCGGAAAAAGCAGATCCTTTGACTGCGTATGACGCAAAAAACGCATCCTACTCCGCTCAGGATGACAACCAAGGTGTTTTACAGCCCAAAGTGTTCTACAGCCAAGGTTCTATATGTCGATACGACCTAGCTGCCTCCCAGCAACTCCAGAAGCCTGGCCTCGTCAATGACCGGAACCTTCAACTCCTGCGCTTTCTCCAGCTTCGAACCTGCCTCTTCCCCCGCGACGACATAGCTCGTCTTCTTGCTCACCGATCCGGAAACACGCCCTCCCGCAGTCTCGATTTTCGCTTTCGCATCTTCCCGTGAAAGATTCGGCAAAGTGCCCGTCAGCACAAACGTCAGCCCTTCCAGCTCGGAAGACTTCTTCCGTTTTTCCGCCGTGAAGGTAAGTCCAGTTGCGCGCAGACGTTCGACCAAGATGCGGTTCTTCTCTTCATCGAAGAATTCGCGAATCGCCTGCGAGACGCGCGGCCCTACTTCGTTCACACGCTCCAGTTCCTCCTGCGAAGCTACCATCAGCGCATCCATCGAGCCGAACTCCTCGGCCAGCAGCTGCGCCGTACGCTCGCCGATAAATCGAATCCCCAACCCATACAACACGCGGTTCAGCGGAGCTTTTTTCGACTGCTCGATTTCCTTCAGCAGTGTCCGCGCCGATTTTTCGCCAACCCGCTCCAGCGACAGCAGGCCAGCTTCATCCAGCTTGTACAAATCGGCAATGCTGCTCACCATCTTGCGGTCAAGCAGTTGGGTAACCATCGCCTCGCCCAAGCCTTCAATATTCATCACGCCGCGCGATGCGTAATGCAACAGGCTTTCGCGCAGACGCGCCGGACAATCCACGTTCACGCATCGATAGTCCGCCTCGCCTTCCGCGCGGACAATCTCGCTATTGCACTCAGGACAGTGCGTCGGGAAGTGAAATTTCGTGTGTCCGCGCGGTTGCGCCTCATCCTCGACGACTTCGACCACCTTGGGAATCACATCACCGCCACGCTCGACCTTCACCCAATCGTCGATCTTCAATCCCAGTTGTCCAATGAAGTCGGCATTGTGCAGCGTTGCGCGGCTTACCGTTGTTCCGCCAATCACCACCGGCTTGAGCCACGCCACCGGAGTCAGCTTGCCCGTGCGTCCCACCTGCACCTTGATGTCTTCCACCTGCGTGATACCGGCCCGCGCCGTAAATTTGTACGCTACCGCCCAGCGCGGCGCACGTCCCGTATAGCCCAGCCGCGCCTGCAACTCCGTCGAGCTGACCTTGATGACAACGCCATCAATCTCGTACCCCAGGTCGGCGCGATGCTTCTCCGCGCGATTCACAAAGTCCATGATCTTGTCGAAGGTGTGGATTGCCTCGCGGTGCGGATTCACGCGAAATCCAGCCGCCGTCAACGCATCCAGCGCGTCACTCTGTTCAGTGAAAAGGTTCTCGCCCGTAGCCGTCAACGCGAAGTAGGCATAGAAGTCGAGCCTGCGCTGCGCGACGATATTCGGCTCCAGTGTGCGAATCGTGCCCGCCGCATAGTTGCGCGGATTCGCCGCCGGAGTAAGTCCCTGCGCCTCGCGCTCTTCATTCGCTTTCAGAAAAGCCTTCAGCGGCATGACTACCTCGCCGCGCACTTCAAACGTGGACGGCAGCTTTGCCTTGACCAGTTTTTCAGCGGAAACCGACAGCGGAACCGAGCGAATCGTACGCACATTGGTCGTCACATCCTCGCCAATGGTCCCGTTTCCCCGCGTCAAGGCCCGCACAAGATCCGCCGAGACGTTTTTCGCATCCGCAGCTTTCGCCTCCTGCCCGTCCTTTGCTTGATAGTGGAGCGCCATCGAAAGGCCGTCCAGCTTGTACTCGCACACATAGCTGATCTCGACATTTTCGCCCGCTCGCTCGCGCACGCGGCGGTCCCAGTCCCGCAGCTCCTCTTCGCTGGTCACGTTGTCGAGCGAAAGCATCGGACGCGAATGCGCCACCTTGGGAAATCCCTCCTTCGGCTTGCCGCCAACACGTTGTGTCGGCGAATCGGGCGTGATCAGTTCGGGATGCTCTTTCTCCAGCGCCTGCAATTCGCGCACAATCACGTCGTAATCGGCATCCGATATCTCGGGCGCATCCATCACGTAATACAAGTGCTCGTGGTGCCGTATCTTGTCGCGCAACGCTTCGATGCGTTCTGCCGGTGTGCTCTTGGCCATGAGGGAGATTATAGAAAGCAAAGAGTCCTCAGGTCAGCTGTGTTACGGTGGCATCGAGCCTATGGAACCCGTCACCCACTTTCTTACCGGAGCCTGCCTCGCCCGCGCCGGCTTCAATCGCAAGGCTGCCTACGCGACGCTTGCCATGACGCTGGCTGCCGAAGCCCCCGACCTCGATGTCCTCTGGTCGCTCCGCGGCCCGGTCGCCGGGTTCCAGCATCACCGCGGCATTACGCACACCTTCATCGCCGCACCGGTTATTGCCCTGGTGACAGTCGCCGTCGTCTGGAGCATTCATAAGCTGCGAAAGAAACCGCCGCTGGCCCCGGTTCGCTGGGGTCTGCTCTGGTGCTTCGCGCTCATCGCAGATCTGAGTCATCTGCTGCTCGATTTCACCAATAACTACGGCATACGTCCTTTTTTTCCTTTCAATCCTCGCTGGTATTCGTGGGACATCGTCTTTATCTTTGAGCCGCTGATGTTCCTCGCGCTCCTGCTTGCCCTCATCATGCCCTGGCTCTTCGGCCTCACCGATCGCGAGATCGGAGCGAAGCGCGTCAAGTTTCGCGGACGCGGCTGGGCCATCGCCGCGCTCCTCTTCACCGCGCTGCTCTATACCGTGCGCAACGCGGAGCACGCCCACGCCGTCAACCTTGTCCGCAACTCGAACGTGACCAGCGAACCGATCCTGCGCGTCGCCGCCGAGCCCGAACCGATCAACCCATTCCTCTGGTACGCCGTCATCGAAACCGCCGACTACTATCAGACAGCAGCCGTACACACGCGCTCCGACCAGATCGAAACCGACTCCGCCGAAAACGTCCTCTACAAGCCGCCCGTGACCATGGCCACGCTTGCGGCAAAACGTTCCTGGCTTGGCCAGGTCTACCTCGACTGGTCATCCTGGCCCGTCGTCGAAGACAAAGGCGCGATGCCGCCGCCCGGCTACAAAATCGATCCGCCCGACCCGAACTGGCACACCGTCCAGTTCCGCGACCTGCGCTTCGACTACCCTATCTTTTCGCGAAAACC
This sequence comes from Terriglobales bacterium, assembly GCA_015655315.1. Classification (GTDB taxonomy): domain Bacteria; phylum Acidobacteriota; class Terriglobia; order Terriglobales; family Acidobacteriaceae; genus Alloacidobacterium. The sequence continues at coordinate 7,020 of JAATFH010000353.1, read as the reverse complement.
CAGCGATACCATCCTCTCGGGATGGGTCTACATTGGTCCGCAGCAGGAGATCGAAGGTATGTTCATGAGCGGCAAGGAACAGAAACCATGATTCTTCCTTCACGCCACGGTAGCTGTTGTTGACAGAAAGAAAACGGGAGAGAGAAATGGCAAGAATTCAGTTCGCCGTGCCGATCCGTGGATTCAGCCGCTCCAATTCCTGCGCCGAAGTCGTTCCATCCGTGGAATAATAGAGATTCCTGCATGAGGTGAGAGATGTCCGCTTATCTTTTAATACTGTTCGCCATTCTGAGCCGCGTTGCTGTGTCTTCGCATCATGGCTGGCTCAATTTCACCGCTGTCGGCGGATCGCTCCTTTTCTTTGGCGCGCGCCGTCCGCTGCGCCAAGCGATTCTTCCGGTCATCGCGCTGGCAACCCTTGACTACTACATGACCGTCTATGTTTACAGCTACCCCTTTGCGGCGCAGGACTATCTCATTACGTGGACCTGGTACGCAGCTGTCGTCATCCTCGGCCATCTGCTGCTGCGCGACCGCCGTTCCGCTGGACGGATAGCGACCGCCGTCATCCTGTCCTCGACATCTTTCTTCCTGGCGAGCAACTTCGCCGCATGGACAGTGCTGCGCGGCATCTACCCGCACTCTTTCAGTGGATTGATGACTGCGTACGCAGCAGGCCTGCCCTTCTATAGAAACGACTTGCTTTCCACCGCGCTGGTCACCGGCCTCGCCTTCGGCCTGCCCGCCCTGGTCCAGCAGTACCGTACCCACGCCGATGTTTCCGCCCACAGGGCAGCGTAGATACCTTCCGAATATCGGATTGATTCACAAGAAAGCGCCTCCGTCGAATGACGAGGCGCTTTCCTGTTGCTTCACAAAATGACGGGCAAACCTTGTTTAGTTCTCGAACTCTCCCGACCGCTTCCTGTTCATCCCTTTGCGAATAGCAAACAGGAGAAGCAGACCAAGAAGCACTCCGACCCCGGCAAGCAGCCCGACAAGGTGTTTCTTGGCGAGATCGTGAATAACGGTAACAATCTCTGGCCCGTAATAGATCACCAGCAGCCCCTCGGCGGTAAACCGCACCAGCCTCCCGAGAAACACCGCGACCATGAAATGCCGCACGCGCATCTCGAAGACTCCGGCGCCGAATACGAATAACTTCCAGGGAGTGGGCGGCGGCAGCATGGAGGGAACAAAGAGCGCAAAGAATTCCTGACGCTCAAAGCGGTCCCGAAGCTGCTCGTAACGGGCGCGATTCACGCGCTTCAGCAGGAAAAGTTCCCCACCTGCCCTCCCCAGGTAAAAAGGCAGCAGCCCGCCAATCGTGGAACCGACGGCCGCCGCCAGGCAGTAAAGAAAGAAGTGACGCCGGTCTCCCCACACATAGGTGGAAATAATGAGGTCCATCGGCACCGGAATAGTGCTCGAATCGAGCAGCGCAATGGCGCCCGCGCCCCAGAAGCCGAGCGGCTTGAGCACGGCAACCAGGTAGGAGCTGAACTTCAGGAAAAGGGCTATGAGGTGTTTCAATTGTTTCGTGCGCTTTCTTCAGGCTGTGGTCCTGCTTCGGGATGCGGCGTTTCCTCTCCCTTGAGGAGCGTGAGGGCATGCGAAACCAGGGGCAGGACCGCCGCGAGCGAAGTGACCGCCCCTCGCGGACTTCCCGGCAGATTGAGGACGAGCGATTGCCCCAGAGTCCCGCATAACGCCCGGCTCAGCGAGGCATAGATCGTCTCCTCCCGCCCTGCGGCGCGCATCAGCTCCGGCACGCCATCAATCAGCCGCTCGCAAACGTTGCGTGTGGCCTCGGGTGTCACGTCGCGCGGTGCAATCCCCGTTCCTCCCGTGGTCACCACAAGTTCCGCTCTCCGGGCGCAGCGTCGCAGAGCCTTCTCAATCACCGCCTGCTCATCCGGAACCGTAATTTGTTCAATCACCGGGAATCCATTGTCTGCCAGCAATTTTGCCACCGCCGGCCCGGAACCGTCGGCACGACGGCCCGCATAGCTTGAATCGCTGACTGTGATCACGGCGGCCTGAGGCATACCCCTCGATTGTAATGGCGTCACATAAGTCCATCACCATACAGAACTTTTTGTCCCGTGAAACGTCTGAAACATGTAGGCTTTGGCAAGGCGCAGTTGTGTGTATGAGAGAATAAAAGAATCCCTGAGCCAATAGCAGCGGCCTGAAACCGTTCACGCATGCCCATCACCGAAGTCCCAACCAGTTCTGCAGGCGCGCCCCCCGAGCCACCGCGGAAATCGAAAAGAACACGCTACGAAAATCTTGACCACCATGAACTCCTCCAGGTCATGGATGAGCTTCAGGATGAGCGTGCGCGAGCGCGGCTGCGCGAGGTCTTCTGGGTATCGATCATTATCCACATGATCATCTTCTGGTTCCTGCTGTATGGACCGAAGTATATTTTCCATCGCAACGTCCGTGTCGTCGATCCCTCGGAGATCCTGAAGCAGCGGGAGAAAGAGCTGACATACCTCGACCTGCCCAATGCGCTGAAACAGATCAAACCCAAGCAATCGGACAAAATCTCCGACCAGAACCGCACCGCCGAGGCGAAGAAGCCGACGCTCGACAAGAAAACTCTGCAGCAGTTGCAGGCTATGAAGCGCGCCGGTCCGCCCGCACCCGCACCGCCCCCGCCGCAGATGGGCCAGGAGCCGCAGGCAGCCCAGCAGCAGCAGGCGCAGTCACCTCCGCCACCGCAGCCGATGCCGCAGCAGCGTCCGTCGCAGCCTCTGCCGATGAACCAGCAGTCACAGCTCGAAGCGCCCAAGCCCGCGCCGACGCAGCCGAACTTCAACACCGGGGCCAGCTCTGCCGGAGAAGCCGTCGAGCAGGCGGCCCGCAACGCCATGCGCCCCGGACCGATCGGTGGGGGCGGCGATATGGGTGCGAACGCGCCGTCGCAGCATCCTGGAACCAGCGGCGCCGTCGATATCCTCAGCGATACCCTGGGGGTCGACTTCGGCCCCTACATCCGCCGCGTCATCTATGACACCGAACGCTCCTGGTGGCCGATCATCCCCGAGTCAGCGCGACCGCCGCTCTTGAAGCAGGGTAAGGTCGGCATCCGCTTCCGCATCCTGCCCGATGGCAGCGTGAAGCAGATGATTCTCGAATTTCCTTCCGGCGACGTGGCCCTCGATCACGCGGCCTGGGGCGGCATCACCGGCGCTTCGCCCTATCCGCCGCTGCCGAAGAATTTCAAGGGCCCCTACCTGGAGCTGCGCTTCTACTTCCTCTACAACATCCGTCCAGATGAATAACGCGCACGAATACCGGAAACGCCAGATCCTGGGACTGTTCATGATAGCCTTCGCAATTCTGGCGGTTGCCCTCCTGCGCGCACCGTCTGGCACCGTCTTTCCTCACGGATGGTGGCACGTTTGGTAGAAGCTGCACGACCCGACCCGTTGCTGATCGTTCTGGCAGGCCCCACAGCCAGCGGCAAAACATCTCTCTCCCTGCACCTCGCCGAAAAATTCAACGGCGAAATCGTCAGCTGCGACTCCGTCGCCGTTTATCGCGACATGGAGATCGGCACCGCCAAGCCCAGCAAAGCCGACCGCGCACGCCTGCCGCATCACCTCATCGACGTAGTCGATCCAACGGAGCCCTACACCGCAGGCGACTACAGCCGCGCAGGCCGCACCGCAATCGGCGAAATTGCCGCACGTGGCCGAACCCCGATCGTCTCGGGCGGCACCGGCCTTTATCTCAAAGCCCTGATCGACGGCCTCTTTGCCGGACCGCAGCGCTCCGAATCTCTGCGCGAGCGCCTGAAGCTGAGCGACAAAAAACACGGCCGCGGCTGGCTCTATAAAATTCTGATGCGCCTCGATCAAAAACCCGCAGAACGCATCCACCCCAATGACAAGCCCAAGCTCATTCGCGCGCTCGAAGTCTGCATCGCCGCAAGGCAGCCCATGTCCCATGCCTGGGAGCAGGGCCGCGAAGCACTCAAGGGCTTCCGCATTGTCCGCATTGGCCTCGAACCCGATCGCGATTTTCTCTACAAGCGCATCAACAAGCGCGCGGAAGCGATGTTCCAGGACGGACTGGTCGAGGAAACCCGTATGCTGCTCGAAAAGTACGGAGAAGCGCGCCCCCTCGACTCGCTCGGCTATAAGCAGGCCCGCGGCCTGTTACGCGGCGATTTTCGTGAAATGGACGCCGTTTCGCTCGCTCAGCAGGGCCATCGCAACTACGCCAAGCGCCAGCTCACATGGTTCCGCCGCGAGCCCGACATGTACTGGCTGCACGGCTTCGGCGACGAGCCGCGAATTTTAAGAAAGGCCGTAGAACTGATTGAGCATCGCTTGAGCGAGTCGGCAAGTTCGGATCATACCGAAAAGCTGTCATCCTGACCCTGAGGAACGAAGGGGAAGGATCTGTTTTTTTCGGGGGCGAATCGGCGTCCGCCTGGAAGCCTGACCTTGAGTAAGGTCGAAGGGCCAGCCCCTTGATAAACTAAATTGTTTTGCGACTGTGAGGAATCGAGAATGCAACAAACGATGCAGGCGATCGTCAAGTCTGAGCCGAAAGCCGGAATTGAAGTGCGTGAAGTACCTTTGCCCACCTTTGGGCCTTCCGATGTCCTGGTAAAAGTGGAAGCGGCTTCCGTCTGCGGTACCGACCTGCATATCTTCGACTGGGACCAGTGGGCGCAGGGGCGCATCCAGCCGCCTCTCATTCCCGGCCATGAATTCTGCGGCATCGTTGCAGCCGTGGGCAAGAATGTCACCACCGTCAAGGAAGGCGACTTCGTCTCCGCGGAAATGCACGTGGCCTGCGGCAAGTGCCTGCAATGCCGCACCGGGCAAGCGCACATCTGCCAATATGTAAAGATCATCGGGGTCGATGCCGACGGCGCCTTCGCCGAATTTGTAACCATTCCCGAGACAAATATCTGGAAGCTCGACCCATCGCTGCCGCGCGAATACGCTTCGATCCTCGACCCACTCGGCAATGCCGTGCATACCGTTCTGGCGGGCGATATCGCAGCGAAGACCGTTGCCGTCATCGGCTGCGGCCCCATCGGATTGTTTTCCATCGCAGTGGCCCAGGCCCGCGGAGCCGCTTCCGTGTACGCACTCGAAATCAATGAGCATCGTCGCGCTTTGGCAAAACAGATGGGCGCAAACCAAGCGCTGAATCCGTCACAGGACGATGTACTCTCCATCATTCTCGATCAGACGAACGGCGTAGGCGTCGATGTTGTGCTCGAAATGTCAGGCCATCCCGACGCCATACGTCAGGGTTTCCGTATCCTGCGCACCGGGGGCCGCGTTTCCCTTCTCGGCATCCCGTCCAAGCCCGTTGAGCTGGACTTCGCACAGGATGTGATCTTCAAAGGAGCAGTGGTGCAGGGCATCAATGGCCGCAAGATGTACGAAACCTGGTATCAGATGGAAGCCCTACTGAAGGCTGGCAAGCTCGATCTCTCACCGGTCATAACGCACCGCCTGCCCATGCGCGACTTCGCCAAAGGCATGGAATTGCTCAAAAGCGGCGAGGCCAGCAAAATCGTACTGTTTCCGAAAGCTTAGCTGGTAATCCAGCTTAGAAAAGATGTGTCATCCTGAGCGCAGCGAAGGATCTGTTTTTCTACTCCGTTTGCCAAAATATTCTGGGTTGAATGCAAAAAACAGCGAACGTCATTCTGAGCCAAAGGCGAAGAATCCAGAAAGTGCTGCGGTAGCCACATCTGCCCATAGTCTTCAACTTTGTATTGAAGCTCTATGCCTGAAAAAAACTTCCGCCCGAATCCGCAAGAGCATGGATTCTTCCCATTGGTCGTCAGAATGACGACTCACCATGAGCACCTGATTTATCCTCAAAAGAGATCATGTCGCAAGAAGGAATTCCAACACTAGGCGGCTATAGTGAAGCCGCACTCGACCAAGCCTTTGCCGCGCTGACACGCGAAGTCGAAGCTTCCGCGCAGTCGCTCTCGAATGAAGGAGCAGTCGAGCAGTTCCGCCTGCAATGGCTGGGCCGCAAACAGGGCCGCCTCAAGTCGATCAGCGATGCATGGCTCAAGTCCGCGCCTGTCGAAGCAAAGAAGCTCATCGGCCAGCGTTTCAACCAGTTGAAAGCGCAGATCGAGTCGCGCCTCGACAATGCCAGCGGAACAAGCAGCCAGAACGCACTCGACGCCGAAGCCATCGACATCACCCTTCCCGGCACGCGCCGCGCCCTCGGAGCCGAGCACCCGCTCATCAAGACCATGCATGAGATGGTCGCCGTCTTCCAGCGCATGGGCTACTCCGTCGGCGTAGGCCCCGAGGTCGAAACCGACTACTACAACTTCGAATCGCTCAATTTCCCGCCCGGCCACCCGGCGCGCGATACGCAGGACACGCTCGTCGTCGCTAACCAGGAGCGCCGCCCGTTGCGCGACCGACTGCTCATGCGCACGCACACGTCACCAGTGCAAATCCGCACCATGGAGCAGCAACCGCCTCCGGTGCGCATCGTTATACCGGGCAAAGTCCACCGTAACGACGCGGCCGACGCGACGCACTCGCCCATCTTCCATCAGATCGAAGGCCTCTGCGTCGACACAAACATCACCTTCTCTGACCTGAAGGGCACGCTCGACCACGCCATGAAGGAGTTCTTCGGCTCAAGCGTCAAAACGCGCTTCTTACCATCGTTCTTTCCGTTCACGGAACCGAGCGCCGACGTGCAGATCAGCTGCCCCTTCTGCGGCGGCAAAGGCTGCCGCAAGTGCAAGTTCTCGGGCTGGATCGAGCTACTCGGCTGCGGCATGGTCGATCCTGCCGTCTTCGGATTCGTACAAGGCAAGCAGCCCGCCTATGACCCGAAAAAGATCAGCGGCTTCGCCTTCGGCATGGGCGTCGACCGCATCGCCATGATGAAGTACGGTGTCAGCGACATCGGCTTGTTCTACTCCGGCGACACCCGCTTTCTGGAGCAGTTCGCATGAAGATTCTTAGCTCCTGGCTCCGTTCGTATCTGCCCAAATTC